>JAPOOQ010000365.1 GCA_026713345.1 Gemmatimonadota bacterium
CCCCCCTTCGATCCCCCCAATAACGTCTCCGCGCTGAGGCGGTCGGCTCGGCGTCAGCCATTGCCCAGCAGGGCTGCACCCCGGTCGCCGTTGACTTGTCCGACTCAATGCTTGCGCGGCTCTTCGGCAATGGCTCTCAAGCCATGACACGGTGGAGTCGCCGCGCGGGATCACCCGAGCGAACGGCGACCACTTCCGGACGAGGGGTTGCAGTTACTGCAAAACCGGGTGCGGTCGGCGATCATGATGATGACGGGGATCGGTAGATCCCGGACGGTCTGCTGATACCCAAACTCGTGTGCCGGCGCGAGGCGCGGCAAATGCCCGTTCGTGCATCGGCCAGCCCATCTTGCTGCACCGTGTATGTCACGAACGATTCGGGGGAACGCCGACGCGAAAACCTCCGAGGAACGGACTCGTCCAGCAAAGCCCTCACGGTAGGAGCCAAGCTGTTTGCGACTCTCATGAGGATTCGCAGAACGGGCTGACTGCGCGGGATTCCACAGCCTAAGCACGCGGGTGTCACGGCAGCTTCAGCGCGGCCCCGTCTTGTGCTTCGACGGTAGCGGCGCTGGGAACGAGGGAAGTCGGAGGCCGCTCCAGCGCCTGCTCGCGAAACAGCCCGAGCAGGCGTTGCCGCACCGTCTCGGGGCGCCCCACATCGACGGTTGCGGTCTCGAGGCGGTAGTCGGCCCCGGTCACGGTCCATCGCCGGTGAATCCCCTCGTCGCCGATCCCCCGTTTCCACGGATAGACGAGGATGACGCGCTTGGCACGGTAGGCCTGACCGTACACCAGCATCTGCCACGTGTCGTCCTTGCTCGGCGTGCCTGCGGGGTTCTTCCATTTTGTGTCGAGGACCACCGGACAGCCGCGCGCGTCCACAACAATGTCGGGGCGCAGCCCAAAGAGATGCCGGCCGGTTTCGGACCTCAGGGCGCTCCGGCTCGGGCCCTGCAGCCGCACCCGTCCCGGCCCCAGAGCCTTCTGCAATGACCTTCCCACGAACTCCTCAAACAGCACGTTCATGGGGAAGAGGAACGAGAAGCCGGGCGTTCTACCGCTCCTGGTGTCCTGCCAGGGGTCCGACAGGAACATGCGGGCCAGTCGATAGACATCGTGGAATGTCGCATTGGTGCGGTCCAGGGAGACCGGCTCCTTCAGGGGCGATGCCGAGTCCGCCACGTTGTCCAGCCGAGCGAGCAGCTCCATCAGACGACGGTGGTTTTCCAGCGAGCGCGTTATCCCGGCGAGTCTCGTCGCGGCGGCCCTGCACACTCGACTTAGGGGAGTGTTCTCCGATAACTCGTCGAACCGGCACGCGACCAGGTCCGGGCGAACCAGGAGGTGCGTGAACTGGCGCTTCACGTTGAGCATGCCACGAAGGACCGCCAGGTCTTCCTCGTGCCGGACGTAGCGCCGCGGCGGCCCGCGCCGGATGGCCGTCCGCAGACGCTTCGCGAAAAGTTCGATCAGCAGTTCCAGCCAGTTGTGCCGCTGGGTGCTCATGGCCGCCAGGTCGCTGGTGGGCACGTCAAAGTCCCGCACCACCGCCAGCATCTGCACCAGCGCCGCCCGAACGGCTCCGTCCGGACCATCGACCTTGGGCAGAATCTCGACAGCAATACCGGGAGCGGCCAACACTCCGACCATCTGCTGCGCTGCGAGGCCCTTCTCCGTGCGTTTCAGGATGGCGTCTTCCGCGAACCCCGCGCGACGGGCCTCGTTCTTGGCGGCGCGGCGCAACACTTCGAGATCGGCGTCCGTCAGCTCACCCGAGGGAAGCTCCTGCCACTCACGGCAGGTGATCAGTTTGGACGGCCTCAAGTCTTTTCACCCACCAAAAGCTCCGCGTATGCGTCTTCCGCAAAGGACGGGCGCACAGTCCACCGAAAGCGCTTCTCTCCGGCGCCGTCGAAGCCCGGTGGGGTCTCCAGCTCTTTGCCCGTGACGAAGGCGTCCGTCCCCCCCAGCACCGCCCTCACCTTCTCCCAGTCGTCGTAGAAATACTCGGCAATCAGTGGGATCACCTTGCGCCGCATGACCCGGTCCACGTCCTGCCGCGACCTCACGCCGAGAAACCAGGCGTGCCCGATCCGATGGTCGCGGTCCACGAGCCATTCCAGCCGGTCGTTCATCGTCCGAAGCACACCCGGGAGGTCGATTCCGGCCTTCTCTCCGGCTTCCGTCAGCAACGCCGGATCGGGCGCAATCTCCTCGAACGTGAAGCGGCGTCGCAGCGCCGTGTCGAGGAGCGCGATCGAACGGTCCGCCGTGTTCATAGTGCCGAGGACGTGGAGGTTGCCCGGAAGGGTGAAGCGGTCACCGGAGTGCGGGAGCGTCACCGCGATTTCGTTCTCCGCCCCGGCGCGCTTGTCGTCTTCGAGCAGGGTGATCAGTTCACCCATGACCTTGGCGATGTTGGCGCGATTGATCTCGTCGATCACGAGGACGTATGGGAGGCGCTGCGCGGGGTCCTGCTTGAGGTGCTTGAGGAGGGCGTTGGGGCGGTCGGGGGATAGTCGGTGCAAAGCCCTGGCACTGAACCGCTTCTCCTGGAAGGCGGAGACCGGTTCCGGGTCGTTAGGCGATACCCAGTGCCAGCGAACGGCGCGACGGTGGGGAAAGCGCTTGCCCTCGTGGAACTCGTAGGCCCCGACGACCTCGCCAACGGCCCGGTAGCGACTCAATTCCCCGGCTTTCCAGGGCTTCGTACCTCCGCCGCTCACCGGTACTACGATGATGTCGCCCAGCTTCATCTTACTTCGAAAGATCACAGTCTCCTGCGGAGCAAAATTGGCCAGCGGGCCCAGCTCTCCCTCCGTGATTCGGTTCTTCACTTCATCGGAAGAGTCGTACCGCGGATCGGACCAATCCTCGTTCTCGGGCCAATAGTACCCCGCCCACCCGTCGCGCCTGCACTCCTCGAACACCCCTTGGTCCTCCATCGACACCTTGAAGAACTGCCGATTGCCCACTATCTCCAACGGCGCATTCTCCGCCCTCGCCGCGATCTTCTTCAGCACCCCGTTCCGCGAAACCAGCCGCAGCCCGCCACTCTCCTCCGCCTCCGGCCTCAAGCCCTCGACGAACTCCTCGTATCCGTAGGACTGGTGGAAGGTCACGAATTCGACGCGCTTTTCGTCCACCAGTTGGTTATAGCGCGAGCGGATGGCCACGGCATCGACGTCGTCCGCTAACCCGTCGCAGATCTCAACGCAGCGCCGAAACGTGGCGTAGGTTTTCCCGGTGCCCGGAGGGCCGTACAGGATGGTGTTGAGCGGGTGATTCATGGGTTGGCGGTCCTCATGTGTTGGTCTTGCGGGGCGGACAGGCATCGAGGTCGGATGGTCGGCGGGAATTGATCGCCGTCCGAAGCTGCCGTCCGGCGATTCAAGGAAGATACCATGTCGCGCGGGTTCACGGCGGCTCGCGGAGCGGACCGCTCGGCCCGCAGTCCGATGCTCCGACATCGGCGCGGAATACTGGGGGTCCAAGGGGGCGGAGCGCCCCTTGCCAGACCGCGATGTTCAACGTTGCGTCGGCTGGCTCATGACCAGAATGGGTCACGAACCAGCTCCCCCCCTCCCCCCGGGCGGAGTGGGGGACGATCATGGCTCCGAGCACCGTTCTCGCGCTTCCCTGTGCGATGCTCATCCCAAGACGGGCCAGTCCGCCGGCGACCCTACCCAAGTGCCTCGGGCGAGGCGGGGACGGCGACGACGGTCGTTCGCGCCTTGCCAGCCCGGCACCACGCCGCTCTCGGTGCTCGGGCGGCTTTATCCACGGACTGCTGGCTCACTCCTCATCATCCAGCAGCGCATGCAACCCCAACGCCGCCAGCCCTGAAACCGCCCCGCGCACGGCGGAAGACCCGACCGCACGCCGCTGTGCCCGCTTCTCGGCTTCCTCCAATTCCGCCCGCTCGTGCTCCATGGCTTCGGCGACCTCCGCCAGGGCGAGCGCATTGGCCTCGGCCTCCGCGTACGCCTCCAGCTCCCCCGGTTCGGGCTCCGGCAGATCGCCGAAGACGAACAGGAGGCTGCCGTCGTCGGTGTTCTCGATTTCGACATAACCTGTCGTGGACAGTTCGGTGAGGCATTTCTCGACATCCGCGAAGGGAAGCCCGGTCGCCAGCACGGCCTGCGTGACGGTCAGCGTGCCGCCGTGCTTCTGCGCGGCCCTGAGTAGCGGGATGGTCAGTTCCTCGGCCATGTCCTCGGTTTGCAGCTTGCTCGCGGCCTCGGCGTATGCGGTCTGGTAGGCGCGGACCCAGTTCGGGATGAAGAAGGCGTCGGCCAACCACAGGCACAGCGTACCGATGAACCAGGTTGCGGGACCGGCGTTCTCGCCCGGCAGGAAGGGCACCAGAACGGACAGTGCGAAGGCCTGCCAGAGCAGCGGCAGCCATCCGTGCTTCCGCAGATAGAACCGATGCGCTCCCACCCAACCGAGGATCAGCCACCATTCCCAGGCCGTTCCGGCGCCCTTGTTGACGATGCCAACCTGGGCCAGCCGCTCCCGCTCGGCAGTCTCTGCCTCGACGCGTTCCATCAGTTCAGACCATCCCATTGCAGTGCCTCGCTCCTCGACCGGGTGGGTTACCCCAGGGTTAAATGGCAGCAGGCCGGACGGGCCCCAAGACTCGTCCGGCCTGCTGACCCCGCCCCAAAGGCGGGTGCCGTGGTTCTTCTGTGTCTCCGGGAATATTACCGGAGGAGGGGCGGAAACCTAATCCTGTTACAAATCTGTTACAAATGGGGCGGCGGTTGGGTGAATTATGTCAACTAGACATTACATTTGGTAATGCCGACTTGTCTTACCATAACAATTGAGTTGACCTACGGACGCGGAAAAGCCCCCCGGGCATCGCGCCTGGAGGGCTCTCCCGTCCCCTGTCCGGAAGGGTGCCGGCCTACCTCTTGATCCCCTCGTCCGGCGGATCACCGGTGATGGTGGAACCCGTCGGCACGTAGCCGTCCGGATCCGTCGGCGACGGGCCGATGCAGGCGGAGGCC
>JAPOOQ010000366.1 GCA_026713345.1 Gemmatimonadota bacterium
AGCCCCAGGTAGAACTCCTTCACGTCCTCGTTGGCGCGGAGCTCGTCCGCCGTGCCCTCCAACACGACGCGTCCGCCCTCCATCACGTACCCGTAGTCGGCCAGCGACAGTGCCAGGCGCGCGTTCTGTTCCACGAGCAGGATCGTCGTCCCCTCCTCACGGTTGATCCGCTCGATGATCCCGAAGATGTTCTCGACCAGGATCGGGGCCAGTCCGAGCGACGGCTCGTCCAGCAGCATCATGCGCGGCGACGCCATCAGCGCACGGCCCAGCGCCAGCATCTGCTGTTCGCCGCCCGACAGGTGGCCCGCGATCTGCCTGCGGCGGTCGGCCAGCGCCGGGAAGTAGTCGAAGACCTTCTGCAGGTCGATGTCGGCCGCCCTTCTGTCACGGCGCGTGTAGGACCCCGCTGCCAGGTTTTCGTGGACGGTGAGGTGCTCGAAGACGCGCCGCCCCTCCAGCACCTGGAAGATCCCCTTCTCGACGATCCGGTGCGCGTCCGTCCCCTGGATCTCCTCGCCGTCGAAGACGATCGTGCCGTCGGTGACCTCGCCGTCCTCGACGTAGAGCAGCCCCGAGATCGCCTTCAGGGTGGTGGTCTTCCCCGCCCCGTTCGAGCCCAGCAGCGCGGCGATCCTGCCTTCCCCCACCTCGAGGGAGAGGCCCCGCAGCACCAGAATCACGTCGTCGTAGAGGACCTCGACGTTGTTGAGGCGCAGCAGGGGGTCTGGCGTCGCCACCACGGCCTCACCCCACCGCAGGCGCCTGGATGAACTCCGTCATGGGCACCCACTCGCCGTCCTCGACCCGGAAGATCCTCAGTCCCTTCGACCCGAGGTGGTCGGTCGGCGTGAAGGTGATCGGCACCGTCACGCCCTGCATGTCGAAGTCGGTGAAGGTCTCGAGCGCGGCCCTGATGTTCGCGCCGGTGAGTTCGTCGCCCGCCGCCACCACCTGCCGCATCGCCTCGGCGAAGACGGCGAAGGTCCACCACGCCTGCGTGTACGCGTTCGTCTTGCCCTCGATCGATTCCCCCTTCGCCTCCAGGTAGTCGCGGATGACGCGGGTTCCCGGCACGTCGAACCCGAGGGGCGCGTAGGGCATCGTCCCCATCATCCCTTCGGCCGCGTCGCCGGCCAGCTGAACCAGCTGCCCGTTGGAGCACCAGTTCAGGCAGATGAGCGTTGCGTCCAGCCCCAGGCTGCGTGCGTTCTGCACCGCGACCGCGGCCGGCCCGGAGGTGTTCTGGAAGACGACGTACCGGGCTCCGCTCTGGCGGATGCGGGAGAACTCGCCGGTGTAGTCCACCGCGCCCCGCGGCATCTCGTAGAGGGTGAGGTCAATACCGCGCGCTTCGGCGAACTCGATTCCGCCCAGTCGCGCGGGGGAGGTCCCGAACGGACTCGCGTTGTGCATGAGGGCGACGACGGGCGTGCCTTCGCCGTGGTCTTCCGCGATCCAGTCCAGCGCGATGCGAAACTGGTCGCTATAGCTCGTAGCGAGCAGGAAGTTGTACGGGGCCTCGGCCGGATCGCCCAGAACGTGCGAGAGCGAGGCCGAGCTGAAGGGGATTTCGTCTTCTGCGATCCGGAGCTTGAGGGCCTCCGTGTCGCCGGTCCCCCACCCCATGAAGGCCACCACGCCCTCGTTCACGAACTGGCTGTACAGCTGTTCCGCGCGGGGGACCTGGTAGGCGTAGTCCTGGTAGATCAGGTCGATCGGCCGCCCCTCGATCCCGCCCTGCATGTTGATCCAGTCCACGAACCCGCGCATGCCGTCCGCATAGTCGGTCCCCACGTCGGCGGTGGGCCCGGTGAGGTCGAAGATCGCACCGACCTTGATGGCGTTGTCGGCTCCGCCTCCGCCGCACGCCGCGGTGACGCCCACCAGGATGGCGACGAGGAGAGGAATCCGCACCGGGCTGCCAGGCCCACCCATTCGAATTGTAATGTCTGCATTACATATTGTCATGTTTTCTTTACCTGTTTGGTCTCACGGACGGCTACACACGCACCGCAAGCCCGTCGTGCAGGGCCGTCCGGTAGGCCTTGAGCGCCGGCACGAAGCCCATCAGGAATCCGGCGGTCACCACCGCCCCCAGGAAGAGCCACTCCACGGAGCCGGGCGGCCGGATCGGGATGAAGAGCCCCGCCTGCGCCTCGACGATCGGCTGCCCTGCGGAGAGCAGCACGTACACCAGCCCCAGTCCTGCGAGCGCACCCGCTGCGGCCAGGCACACCGACTCGAGCACCAGCAGCGCGACGATCCTGCCCGGCCCCGCCCCCACGGCGCGCAATATCGCCATCTCGCGGCGGCGCTCGTTGAGCGACGTGTAGAGCGAGACCAGCATGCCGAGCAGCCCCACCAGCACGACGAAGATCGTCACCAGCCGCAGCCCCGTCTCGGCGTACCCGATCCCCTGCCACATCTCGTTCAGGGCCAGTCCGGGGATGACCGCCATCATCGGTTCGCGCTCGTAGTCGTTGATCTCGCGCTGAAGCCGGAGCACGTCCCTCCGGTTGGTCGTGCCCACGAAGAACGACGTCACCTGGGTGATCTTGATCTCCTCCATCGCGAGCACGTCCTCGTGCGTGTGCTCCTCGCCGGCCATGGGCGGCGCGCCGTCCTCCCACCCGAAGTGGATGGCCTCGATGCCCTCGAGGGTGACGTAGACCGCGCGGTCCACCGGCGTGAAGGTCTTGGCCAGGACGCCCACCACTTCGAAGGGCAGGTGGTCGTGATTCAGGAAGCCCACCGCGCCGATCCCGTGCGTCACCCCGACCTCGTCGCCGAGTCCGTAGCCAAGCTCGGCCGCCACATCCGCGCCCAGGGTCACGTCGAACACCTCCGAGCCGGCGCGGCCCTCGGCCAGCGTGATCTCCTGCCCGCCGCGGTAGCGGTAGTGGCGATAGAAGTCCTCGTTGGTGCCGATGACGCGGAATCCCCGGTGGCTGTCACCGAGGCCATAGGGGATGGTCCAATCGATGGCGGGGTGTTCGGCCCATTCGCGGTAGGTGTCCCAGGACAGGTTGTTCGTCGGCGATCCCATGCCGAAAACCGAATACAGCAGCAGCTGGATGGTACCCCCCTTGGCGCCCACGATCAGATCGGTCTGGCTGATGGTGTTGGAGAAGCTGTCGCGCGTGCCCACTCGCACGTTCTCGACGCCGATCAGCAGCGCGACGCTGAGCGCGATCGAGCCCACCGTGAGCGAGGTGCTGAAGGCGCGGTTGCGGAGCGACTTGAGCGCGAGGTCGAGAACGAGCATCAGAGCGCCGCCTGGTTGATGTCGGGGAGAGCGATCCTGCGGGAGAACATGTCCTCCAGGGTGCGGTCGTGGCTTACGAACACCAGCGTGGCGCCGGCTCGCTCGCACTCCGCGAAGAGCAGCTCGAGGAAGGCCTCCCGGCGGTCGAAATCCAGCGACGAGGTCGGTTCGTCGGCGACGATCAGCTCCGGCGCGCCGATCAGCGCCCGGCAGGCGGCCACCCGCTGCTGCTGGCCCACGGAGAGCTCCGTCACCGGCTTCTTCAGCAGATCGCCGATCTGGAG
>JAPOOQ010000367.1 GCA_026713345.1 Gemmatimonadota bacterium
ACCGTATGCAGGATGCCGCCGTGGCGGTAGTAGTCGACCTCCACATCCGAGTCGAGCCGCACCCGGGCACGGAAGTCCACCCTGGAGCCGTTGCCGCGCGCCGTCACCGCGACCTCTTCTCCCGGTTCCAGCCCGTCTGCGATCCCGGTGATGTCGTAGACCTCGGTCCCGTCGAGACCCAGTGCTTCGGCACCCTCGCCGTCACGGAACTGGAGGGGCAGCACGCCCATCCCGACCAGGTTGGAACGGTGGATGCGCTCGTAGCTCTCGGCGATCACGGCCTTCACCCCGAGCAGCATGGTCCCCTTGGCGGCCCAGTCGCGGGAACTCCCCGTGCCGTACTCGCGCCCCGCGATCACGACCAGGGGTGTCCCGGCGGCGCGGTACCGCTCGGAGGCCTCGAAGATCGTGGTCATCTCGCCGGTCGGCAGGTGCACCGTGTAGCCGCCCTCCTTTTCCTCGAGGAGGAGGTTGCGGAGCCGCACGTTCCCGAAGGTGCCGCGCATCATCACCTCGTGGTTGCCGCGCCGCGAACCGAAGGTGTTGAAGCGGATGGGGGCTACGCCGTGATCCTCCAGGTAGCGCCCGGCGGGCTCGTAGCGCGGGATCGCGCCCGCCGGCGAAATGTGGTCGGTGGTGACCGTGTGGCCGACGAGCGCCAGTACGCGGGCGCCGCGCACGTTCCGAAGGGGGGGCGGCTCGGGGCGAATGCCCTGGAAGAAGGGGGGATTGCGGATGTAGGTGGACTCGGGGTCCCATTCGTAGAGACTGCCCTCTTCGGGGAGCGGCAGGGACCGCCAGTGTTCGTCGCCTTCGAAGACGTGCCCGTACCGCTCGTGGTACATCTCCGGCTTCAGCGAGGCGGCGATCGTGTCGCGGATCTCTGCGGGCGATGGCCAGATGTCGGAGAGGAAGACCGACCGGCCGTCCGCGCCCCGGCCCAGCGGCTCGTTGTAGAGATCGATGTCGATGCGGCCGGCGAGCGCAAAGGCGACGACGAGCATCGGCGAGGCCAGGTAGTTCGCGCGGACGAGGGCGTGGATGCGGGCCTCGTAGTTGCGGTTCCCGGAGAGGATCGAGGCGACGACCAGGCCGTGCATGTAGACCGCGTCCGCCACCGGTCCCGGAAGCGGGCCGGTGTTGCCGATGCAGGTCGTGCAGCCATATCCGACCAGGTTGAAGCGCAACTCTTCCAGGTAGTGCATCAGCCCGGCGGCCCTGAGGTAGTCGGTGACGACCTGGGAGCCCGGAGCCATGCTCGTCTTCACCCAGGGCTTCACCTCCATCCCCAGGGCGCGCGCCTTCTTCGCCATGAGCCCCGCGCCGACCATCACCGACGGGTTGGAGGTGTTCGTGCAGCTGGTGATCGCCGCCACCACAATCGTTCCGTCCCCGATCTCCATCCGCTTCCCGTCCATCTCGATCTCGACCGTCCTGCGCTGCGAGGTCGCGACCGCGGTGCCGCCACCTCCCGCCCCGGCGCCCTCCGCCAGGGAGTGCCCGGCGGGGACCAGCGCGGGCAGATCCCTGCCGAACGCCGTGCGGATGTCGGTCAGCGCGATCCTGTCCTGCGGGCGCTTCGGTCCCGCGACACACGGCTCCACGGTGGCCAGGTCGAGCTCCATCGTCGAGGTGTACTCCGGGTCGGGGGTGTCGTCGGTGCGGAAGAGCCCCTGCTCGCGCGTGATGCGCTCGACCCGCTCGACCAGCTCCGGGCTGCGGCCGGTCCCGGCGAGGTAGCGCAGCGTTTCGTCGTCCACGGGGAAGAATCCGACCGTGGCCCCGTACTCGGGCGACATGTTGGCCAGCGTGGCCTTGTCGGGCAGGCTCAGCCCGGAGAGACCCGGGCCGTAGTACTCGACGAACCGCCCCACGACGCCGTGCGCGCGCAACATCTCGGTGACCCGCAGGACGAGGTCCGTGGCCGTGGAGCCCTCGGGAAGCGAGCCGGCCAGTTTCACCCCCACCACCTCGGGGAGCAGCATGTAGTACGGCTGGCCGAGGAGCACCGCCTCCGCCTCGATCCCGCCCACGCCCCAGCCCACGACGCCGAGTCCGTTGATCATGGTGGTGTGGGAGTCGGTGCCGACCAGGGTGTCGGGATAGGCCAGGTGGGCGCCGCCCTGTTCACGCCGGTGGATGACCGAAGCCAGGTACTCCAGATTGACCTGGTGCACGATCCCCGTCCCGGGGGGGACGACGCGGTAGTTCTCGAAGGCCTCCTGGGCCCAGCGGAGCAGGGCGTAGCGTTCCCGGTTGCGCTCGTACTCGCGCTCGACGTTCTTCTCGAAGGCATATCCCGTGCCGAAAAAGTCGACCTGCACGGAGTGGTCGATGACGAGGTCGGCGGGCACCATGGGGTTAATCCGCGCCGGGGCGCCCCCCATCTTGAGGATCCCGTCCCGCATGGAGGCGAGATCCACGATCGCGGGGACGCCGGTGAAGTCCTGGAGGACCACGCGGGTCGGCATGAAGGGGAAGTCCGCGCCCGCGTTCGTGGGGCTCCACGCCGCCACGGCCTCGACATGTTGCGCGGAAACGTAGTCGTCTCCGGCGTGGCGCAGCACGTTCTCGAGCAGGACGCGGATGGAGAAGGGGAGCCGGTCCAGGTTGGTGAGGCCTGCTTCTTCCAAGCGGCTCAGACGGTAGAAGGATGTAGGACCCTCGGGGAGGTCGACGGTGGCGAGGGCGCCGAAGGGGTCTGTCAGGTCGGGCACGGGGCTGGGGCTCCGGGCTTGGGGTGGAGGGATCAGGCGGGCCATTCAACAATAGCCACTTCACGTCCGGCGCGAACCCGAGTACAATCATTGTGCCGGCAGACTCATGCGGTCCCGTGCGCAGCAGGAACCGGGACGCACTGCGCCGCGAGTGCCGGACAGGCAAAAGGGCCGAGGTGGCGGAACCGGTAGACGCGAAGGTCTCAAAAACCTTTGCCCTTGCGGGCGTGAGGGTTCGAGTCCCTCCCTCGGCATGGATTACGTCAAGACGGAAAGGGTAAGACCATGAACCGTACGAAACTGGCCGCGGGTGTTCTGCTCGTTGGCGGCCTGGCTGTTGTGCTGGCGTTCCGGACCTCCACGCCGCCCGCGGAGCCGGGTGCCACGGAAGTCGCGGGCGCGGGCACGGCGATTCACGTCTACAAGACCGAGACCTGCGGGTGTTGCGCCCTGTGGGTGGACCACATGGAAGCGGCGGGATTCGAGGTCACCGTCGAGAACCTGTCCAATCCCGACCTGGCCGCACTGAAGCAGCGTCACGGGATTCCGGTGGAACTCGGCTCGTGCCACACGGCGCTTGCAGGCGGGTACGTGCTGGAGGGGCATATTCCGGCGGGGGTGGTCGAGTCCTTCCTGGAGGCGGCCCCGGAGGTGAAGGGGATCACCGTGCCGGGCATGCCGATCGGATCGCCGGGAATGGAGGTCGACGGTGTCGAACCCCGGCCGTACGACGTGATCGCCTTCGACGGCAAGGGAAACCGGACCGTATTCAGGCACATCGCCCCGCGCTAGCAGTCCCTGGATAATCGCCGCCCGAATGCAGCGGGGACTTATTCCACGGGCTGCGAGCCTTTCTGGGGACCGTGCGCAAATGATATGATACATGACCGAAAGTCCGCGAATGTCCCCAGCCCGGCCCGGCCGGCCCGATGAGCGAAATGTCCAATAACTCCAGCGACACCCTGACGATCACCGACAACCGTACGCAGCGCGAGTACGAAATCAGCATACTCGACGGCAACGTGATCCGCGCCATGGACCTGAGGCAGATCAAGGTCCGTGACGAGGACTTCGGGATGATGGCGTACGACCCCGGATTCACCAACACCGCCTTCACCATCAGCCGCATCACGGATGTCAAGGGGGGCGAGGGGATCCTGGAATACCGGGGCTACCCCATCGAGCAGCTTGCCGAACAGGCGACCTTCCTCGAGGTGGCGAGCCTTATCCTGAACGGCGAACTCCCGACCCGCGAAGAGCTGGACCAGTTCGTCCAGGACGTGACCTTCCACACGTACGTGCACGAGAACGTCACCACCATCCTCCAGGGCTTCCGCTACGACGCCCACGCCATGGGGATGATGATCTCCACGGTCGCGGCGCTGTCCACCTTCTACCCCGAGGCCCGGGAGATCGACGACCCGGAGAACCGGCGGATCCAGATCACGCGGCTGATCGCCAAGATGCCCACCCTGGCGGCCTTCGCCTACCGCCATCACAAGGGGCTGCCCTACGTCTATCCAGAGAACGGGCTCTCCTACACGGCCAACTTCCTGAACATGCTATTCCGCATCGGGGGCAGGGAGTACAAGCCCAACCCGGTGCTGGAGCGCGCCCTGGACGTCCTCTTCATCCTGCACGCCGACCACGAGCAGAACTGCTCGACCACGGCCATGCGGGTAATCGGGAGCTCGCGGGTCGATCCCTTCTCCGCGCTGGCCGGGGCGATGGCCGCCCTCTTCGGCCCGCTGCACGGGGGCGCCAACGAGGCCGTCCTGCGGATGCTGACGGAGATCGGCACCCGGGACAACATCCCCGCCTTCATGGACAGCGTGCGCAGGGGCGAGCGGCGCCTCATGGGGTTCGGCCACCGGGTCTACAAGGCCTACGATCCGCGCGCATCCATCATCAAGCGCACCGCCGAGGAGGTCTTCGAGGTCACCGGCCGCAATCCGCTGCTGGACATCGCCCTGGAGCTGGAACAGATCGCGCTCCAGGAGGAGTACTTCGTGAAGCGCAACCTGTACCCGAACGTCGACTTCTACTCGGGCCTGATCTACCAGGCGATGGGCTTCCCGGTGGAACTCTTCCCGGTGCTGTTCGCGATCCCGCGCACGGTAGGGTGGCTCACGCAGTGGGAGGAGATGGTCGTTGACCGGGAACAGAAGATTGCGCGGCCGCGACAGGTCTTCATGGGTCACCCGCGCCGCGAATACGTCCCGATCGACTCGCGCTAGCTTGCTTGCCCGGGCCGCGCCTCGTTGCCTGGCGCTCGCCGCCCTGTTGTTGCCGCTGCAGGGGTGTGCGCTGCTGCGGGCTGCGGAAGACCCGTTCGAAGAGCGTGCCGCGGCGGAGGAGATCGAGATCCTGGTCCGCAACAACAACTTCAGCCAGGTCACCGTGTACACCGCCCGGGCCGGCTCCGGCCGTCGGCTGGGGATCGTTCCGGGGAAGGGCGAAGCCACCTTCAAGCTGCGGTGGACCCTCCCCGACATCCGGCTCCGGGTCAGGCCGCTGGCCGGCCGGGAGTTCTTCACCGAAACCCTCTCGGTCGCCCCGGGAGAGCTGCTCGAGCTGGTCATTCCGCCCCGGTAGGAGGAGGCACGACGTGCGCGTATCCGGCCCCATCATCCGTGCAATCGGCCCCATCGGCGCCATCATCATCGGTGCGGCGACGCTATGGGGAAGCCTCGGGGTGCCCGGCGCGGCGGCGCAGGAGGTGGACCTGCGGGAGCTGACCCTGGACGAAGTCATCGACATGGTGCGCGTTTCCGGTCCGAAGCTGTCGCCCGACGGCTCGCGCGTCCTGTTCGTGAAGAGCGAACTCGACTGGGGGAAGAACCGGCGCGACAGCCGGATCTGGGTAGTGGGCGCGGACGGGTCGAACATGCGTCCCTTCACCGGTTCTACCGACGACCGGTCACCCGAGTGGTCGCCGGATGGTCGGTGGGTGTCGTTCACGCGTCCCGTGGGTGAGGGGGACAGCCGGCTGCGGCAGCTCTTCGTTCTTCCCTCCGACGGTGGCGAGGCCATCCAGTTGACCAAACATGTGACGGCGGTGGGCAGCTACCGCTGGTCGCAGGACAGCCGCTCGATCCTGTTCGTCGCCAGCGACTCGCTCCCGGACGACGCGGAGAAGGAGCGGAAGAACGGGGACGACGCGATCTTCATCGACGAGGGTCCGAACGGGCAGACGCGGGGGTCGTGGAACGGGGTCTGGACGGTGCAGTTGGAGGTGGCGGACACCGCCGTGCATGCGAGCAGGCTGACGCCGGAAGGCCGGATCGTGGGCAGCTTCGCGCTCTCGCCGGACGGGAACCATCTCGCGTACGCACACCGCACCGAGAACCGCCGCAACGCCGGTCACCTCTCGGAGATCGCGCTGCGCTCGGTCATCACCGGCGAAGAGGAGACGATCACGGCGAACGACGCGCCGGAGTCGCAGCTCGCGTGGTCGCCCGACGGCAGGGCGATCACCTTCGTGGCCCCCGACCTGGAGTCGTGGGAGCTCGACCAGGGCAACCTCTATCACCACTACATCCCGAGCGGGGAAACGCGCCAGCTGATGGCCGGTGTGGACGCCGACATGCGGGGCTACCGCTGGAACCCCGGCGGCCGGTCGATCGACATCGTCGCCCTGGACCGCACCGTCGCGAATGTGTACCGGCTGGACGTACGCTCCGACGAGCTCGTGCAGCTGACCGATCTGGCGGGGGTCGTGTCGGGGGTCTCCTACGATGCCCTTCACGCACAGGCCGCAGTCCAGTTCGCCAGCCCGTCCGAACCGGGCGACCTGTGGCTGGTCGACCTCGGCGACGGATCCAGGGTTCGGCTCACCGAGGCCAATCCGTGGCTCGACGACAAGGAACTGGCCGAGCCGGAGGTCGTCCGCTGGAACAGCTCCGACGGACTTGAGATCGAGGGGATTCTGTACGCTCCCGCGGACCGGACGGGGGCGGGAGCCATGGTCCTGGAGATCCACGGGGGCCCCGCGGGGGTCTTCACGCGCGGCTTCGACGCGGACGCGCAGCTACTGGTGAATCAGGGCTACGCGGTATTGCAGCCGAATGTGCGGGGATCTTCCGGCTACGGGGACGCCCTTCTGCGCGGCAACATGAACGACATCGGCGGGGGCGACTACCAGGACCTCATGACCGGGGTGGATGCAATGATCGCGCGCGGGGTCGCGCACCCGGACTCGCTGGCGGTGAAGGGGTGGAGCTACGGCGGGATCCTCGGCGGCTGGGCAATCACGCGGACCGACAGGTTCAAGGCTGCGAGTCTCGGGGCGATGGTCGCGGACTGGCGGAGCGAATTCGGCGCGGGCTTCAACTTCGACGTGGTCCGGTGGTACCTGGGCGGCGACCCGTGGTCGAACCGGGAGTACTGGACCGAGCGTTCCGCCTACACGCACCTGGACCGGGTCACGACCCCCACGATCCTCTTCCACGGCGCCAACGACCGCACCGACACGATGGAGCAGTCGATGAACTTCTTCGCGGGGCTCCGGCACCTCGGAGTCGACGCGCGCTTCATACTCTTCCCGCGCGAGGGGCACGGGATCAGCGAGCCGCGGCACCGCCGGACCCTGATGATCGAGGAGATGCGCTGGCTACACCGCTTCGTGAAGGGAATGGAGGACTGGGAGGCGCCCGAGCGGCCCGCGACAGCCGCCGGCAAGCAGGTGGCGCCGATTTCGTGAGCGCACCGGGGGCCCGCCCGTGATCCCGCAGCAGGTCATCGCGGCCAAGCGGGACGGGGGCAAACTCGCGCCGGGGGAGTTCGCCCTGTTCCTCACCGGCTACCTGAAGGGACAGGTCGCCGACGAGCAGATGGCTGCGTTCCTGATGGCGGTCCAGTTCAACGGGCTCTCCGCGCGGGAACTCGATGTGCTCGTGAAGGTGATGCTCCACTCGGGTCGTGTGATCGAACCGGGTGACGACTGGCCGGGACCCCGGGTCGACAAGCACTCGACGGGCGGGGTGGGTGACAAGGTCTCCCTGGTGGTGGCCCCGCTCGCCGCCGAGATGGGGATGGTGGTGCCGATGATGTCCGGACGGGGGCTGGGGCACACGGGCGGCACGCTCGACAAGCTCGAGTCGATTCCCGGCTTCGAGACGCGCATTTCGCTGGAGCGCTTCGACCGGGTGCTGCGCGAGGTCGGTTGCGCGATGATCGGCCAGACCGACGAGATCGCGCCGCTCGACCGCAGGCTGTACGCGCTGCGCGACGTGACCGCCACGGTGCCGTCCATCCCGCTGATCACCGCGTCGATCATGTCGAAGAAGCTGGCCGAGGGGCTGGACGGCCTGGTCCTGGACGTGAAGGTGGGCCGGGGCGCCTTCATGAAGGACATCGACGAGGCCCGCGCGCTGGCCCGTGCGATGACCCGGGTGGGCGCCGCGCGGGGGATGGCGGTGAGCGCCGTGCTCACGGCGATGGACCAGCCGCTCGGCAGGGCCATCGGCAACGCGCTGGAAGTGCGCGAGGCGGTGGCGTGTCTGGAGGGGGGTGGCCCGCGCCGCTTTCGTGCGCTCTGCGTCGAGCTGGCAGCCGAGATGGCGCTGGCCGGGGGGCTGGCGTCCAGTCTGGACGAGGGACGGAGCCGGGCCGAGGGGGCGCTGGGGGGGGGCGGGGGGATGGAACGTTTCGAGAGGCTCGTGGCCGTGCAGGGCGGAAAGCTGGACCCCGCGCGCAGTGCCCTGGGCCTCCCCGTGGCGCCGTTGCGGAAGACCGTTTCCGCGGACCGGGAGGGATGGGTGAGCCGCATCGACCCTCTGGCGCTTGGCTACGGGTTGATCGCGCTCGGGGGCGGGCGGAAGCGTCAGGACGACAGGGTCGATCCGCGTGTCGGGTTCGTGATGGAGGTGGAGGTCGGCACGCGCGTCACCCCGGGGGACCCGATCGGGGTGGTCCACGCGGGAAGCGTGGACGGGCTGGCCACGGGGGTGCGGGCGCTCGCGGAAGCGGTCGCGATCGGTAACGAAGAGAATACCGCGCCGCTGCCCGGGGTGCTGGAGCGCATCCGAAGTCCCGGCGCTACAACACCCGGTAGAGGATTCCCTCCTGCTTGAGCGCCGCGGACAGCTCCGACGTGCGCTCCGGCGACACCTGGAGCGCAGCGCCGCACTTGGCTCCGCCCTCGGGAGGGGCGGGCACGACCTCGGCCGGGATCGCCTGTTCCCGGGCCACGTCCTCGGCCCACATGGCATGGTGGGTAGTCTCGAAGATGAAGATGCTGGCGCCGTCCGGTGGAGTCATGGAAGCGGATCCTCGGTGGTTCAGGGTTGTGGAGTGCGGGCTATGGGCCGGGCCTGGAGGTCGCAGGGCACCGTGGGTTCCGTTCCCGGCAGGTAGAGTTCCTCGTAGGCTTCCTCGGCGGGACACCACCTCGAGGCCAGGAGGCCGGTCTTGCGGTCCACCCGGCGCCTGATGAGTCCGGGAGGAATCGACCAGGGTTCCGGGATGGTGAGAAGCGGGTTGGGCTCCGGGTTGCCGGCAACCGCTCCGTCGTCTGTTTCCGGATCACCGTAGTATACGCGCCGCATGAAGTCTCCCCACACCGGCGCCGCCAGCCCCCCGCCCGTGGCCTTGTCCACGATCGATACCGGCAGATCCATCCCGAACCACACTCC
>JAPOOQ010000368.1 GCA_026713345.1 Gemmatimonadota bacterium
CGATCCACGCGCCAAGCCATCGGCGAATACAATTTGGACCAACAAGTGCGCGAGATCAGACAGGAGATCGAGCGGTACGACCTGGACGGGAAGGTCCGAGACATCGAAGACCAGACCGAGCGATACGACCTCGCCGGTAAGATCCGAGACATCGAGACCCAGATCGAGCGGTACGATCTGGACGGAACGATCAGAGAGTTGGAAGCGCAGATCGAGGAGTGGGACGCCGACCGTCGTGCCGAGGAAATCGAGCGGTCGATCCAGGACGATGTCGCCGCGTTGCGGCGCCTGATCCACGCAACCGAGGCGGGGCGCTAATCATGAAACGGAGTTGGACACTGCTCGTCATGGCGTGGGTCGCCCTGGTCGGCTGCGGCGACACCGGGTCTCCGAGCGACTGGACCACGCTGCGGGACACCTTGCCTTCCGGCACGGTCCACGTCACGAACATCCCGACGGCGAACGTTTCCCCAACCTGGACTCTGGTCGAGGAACTCCGCGTCGGCTCCCTCGAAGGCACCGGACCGGACGCGTTCGCCTATCTGAAGGGCCTGGTGGTGCTGGACGGCGGAGGCTTCGCTGTCTTGGATTCCCAGGCTCAGGAACTGCGGGTCTTCGGCTCCGATGGTGCCCACATCGCGACTCATGGCGGGAAGGGGCAGGGACCCGGCGAGTTCGTGGACGCGAACGGTCTCATGCTCGGCCCCGGCGGGCGCCTCTGGGTCCCGGACGCGCGCAACGGACGAATGTCGGTCTTCGACCCCGAGGACGGCTTTGTCGAGTCCTTTCCGTTCGCGGACGGCAACGTCAATTGGACCTGGAACGGCGCCATGGTGGACGGCAGCCGCATCTACCGGCCTGTGGAGACGGGCAACCGGAGGCTGCTTCGCATATTTGACTTGACCATGACCCAGGTCGATTCATTGCCGCTGTCAAGCGATGGCCCGGAAGGCGAAGAGTTCGATCCCACAAGACAACCGGGCGCCTTCTACCGAGAGACCAACGGCGGCTACATGATGTACGGGATCCCGTTCTTCGCTTCCGAGGTCAGGTACATCGATTCGCGAGGCACCGTGTGGTCCACACGGGACGGCGATTCCGAATACCGCCTGTCGCGGTGGGAACCGGGCGGCGATACGACTCTTGTTGTCGAGACCCGGCGACCCGCCGTTCCCGTGACCGAGGCCGAACGCGACTCGGTGATCGACGGGATGCGCCAAATGCTCGCAGACATGGGCGTAAGTCGTCAGTGGGACTGGACCCGGATTCCCAACGTCAAACCCGCCGTCGAGGACATCTTCGAGTCGGACGAAGGTAACCTGTGGGTCCGGACTCCCGCAGCGGACGGCGGAGTCCTGTTCGATGTCTACTCGGAGGAAGGTGGCTATCTCGGAACGGCAAGCTTGGGACCGGGCTTCAGCCTCTCGGACCAAGTTGCTCCGGTTGTGCGGGGCGACCTGGCATGGCTGGTTGTGACGGACGAGTTGGACGTGCCCTTCGTCGTCCGAGCACGGATCATTCCAGCTAACCCGGAGAATCCATCGTGAGGAGTGGTGACTCACGGCTGTCTCGTGAGTCGGCGCGATCATCGCGGGGAGTCGAAGAAGCGGGACTCGCCACTCGCCAGCCCCGCCGGAAACCCGCAATGCGTGGCCGCAGATGACGCCCATTACTCCGTCCGCAGGTCCACAGGCAACCCGTCCGGTTCTCGCAGCGAGTCAGCCTCTCTTTCGTACCCTGTAGGCTCGGTCTATAGTGTTCTCTGCAGCTATGGATATCCCTGACGATTTCGGCATTGAGTTGCGCTCGCTCGCGGTCAAGTACCCGCTGTTCGAGTTGGAGCCCCTCAGCGTCCGCTTGACGGCGGGTGAGCGCGTGGCGTTGGTCGGCCCGAACGGAGCGGGAAAAACCACGATCCTGCGGGCGCTCTCCGGGTCGCTGCCGGAGTACGACGGTGAGGTGCTGTTCGGTGGTACCGAGACCCGCTCTCTGTTACCCGCCCTGCGAAACCAGGTTGGCTTGATGCCCGAGCGTCTTCTCGGTTTCGAGTGGATGACGGTCCGACAGCACTTCGACCTGCTGGCACCCGGTGATGCGCAAGCACCTGATCGATGTGGTCATCGAGAGCCTAGACAGGGACCAGCGGAGGATCGTGCTGTTTTCGACCCATATCCTTGAAGACGTGGAGTGGCTGGCCGAGCGTGTGTTGATTCTGCTCAACGGGGAAATGACAGCTGACCGTCCGGTGCGCGGGCTATGCGCGGACGGGGTGCCTCTAGCCAGTACTTTGCTGGACCTTTTGGAGGCCAATTGAACGCGCTGCACATTCGCGAACTGACTTGGGTCGAGGTCCGCCGGTCGGCATACCTGCTGCGCCGATTGTACCTCCTGGGCGTGGTGGCGCTCGCAGTCTTCTTCTTCATCGGGCGGGCCACCGACGAGAACATACTCGCCATCGTGATGGGCGTGACGCTTGGTGCCGCCTCGGTGACCCCCTTCGCCGTCATGCGAGACGAGTTCGGGCGTCTTGCGGCGCTCGCGCCTTTCCAATTGGCCTTAGGCTTTCTGGATGCTGCTCACGGTTGTGGCATGGGTCCTTACAGCGGCCGCCACTAGCGAGCTGTCCGGACTGTTGGGCTGGTCGGTGGCGGCGTTACTTGTCCTCGTTGGCTTTGTCATCCCGAGGTTGGTGGAGTTCTTCGACGACACGAACGCCGGCGCAGTGTTCGACAGCTTCCTGCGGCAACCCTATGCTGAGGTGGTTATTGGGTGTGTTGCCGCCGTAATCCTGCTCGTAGTGTCAATGGCAGCTTTTGCCGTCGCCCACCGGCGTTTCGCGGGCTATCTGTCTCGACCCGATAAGCCTCTATAGAGACTGCCGTGATCCGGTCCACCCGCCTGTCCATGAGCGGCACGGCATGGAGGCGGGAATCTCGATTTCCACTGCTTGGGCAACG
>JAPOOQ010000369.1 GCA_026713345.1 Gemmatimonadota bacterium
GATCGCGCAGGCGGACCTCGACTGGGACCCGGCGCCGGGTTCGCGCGGCATCGGCAAGATGTGCCGCCACATGTACCGGGTGGACATCTGGTTCCTGAAGCGGCTGGGGATCGAGCCCGCGATCACCCACGACGCCCCGGGGACGGCCGACGAGATCGCCGGGCGGATGCGCACGATCCAGGAGCAGGTGATCGCCGAGGTGGAGGGGTGCGCGAGCGACGCCGACCTCATGGCCGAACGCACCTCGCTCGACGGCGAGACCGGGGCGCGGCTGGGGCCGGACGTCATCCACATGGCGCAGCACTACCTCCATCACCTGGCGCAGATGACCTACCTGCGGCGGATCCGCGACCGGGAATGGAAGGCGCCGCTGGATGAGTGGGAGCACGCGACGCATGTGATCGGGGACCGGATCCTGGAGTAGCCGTGAAGCTGAACGGCACGGACTACACGCTCGACACCTTCCGGGGCGACCTCTTCGGCGGCGTCACCTCGGCGGTGGTGGCGTTGCCGGTTGCCCTTGCCTTCGGCGTCGCGTCGGGGCTGGGCGCGGCTGCCGGACTGTACGGAGCCATCGGGGTCGGGTTCTTTGCAGCCGTGTTTGGCGGCACCCGCACCCAGATCTCCGGCCCGACCGGCCCGATGACGATCGCAATGGCGGTCGTGATCACGACCCATGCGTCGACCCCCGGCGAGGCCTTTGCCGTGGTCGTGCTGGGGGGTCTGCTGCAGGTGCTGCTGGGCGTTTTCAAGATGGGCCGGTTCGTGGTCTATACGCCGTACGTGGTGATCTCGGGATTCATGTCCGGCGTCGGGATCATCATCATGCTGATGCAGGCCCTGCCTTTCCTTGGGGTGCCCTCCGTCATGGGCGGACCGGTTGCCGTTCTGCGCGCGCTCCCGGGCGCACTCGCGAATGTGGACCCGAGCGCCGCCGTGCTGGGATCGGTTGCGCTCGCCACCGCCGTCCTCTGGCCGCGGCGCCTGACCAGGTACCTGCCGGGCCTGCTGGTTGCGCTGCTGGCGGGCACGGTCCTCAGCGTGCTGTGGCTGCCCGACGTTGCCGTGATCGGCGAGATCCCCTCCGGACTGCCCGGCATACAAGCGGAATGGCCCGCCCCGGCCTTCCTGCTGGGCGCACTCCAGCCAGCCCTCATTCTCGCCATGCTCGGCTCGGTGGACAGCCTCCTGACTTCGCTGGTCGCGGATTCAATGAGTGGAACCCGGCACAATCCGAACCGTGAACTCGTCGGCCAGGGCATCGGCAACATGGTCACGGGTCTGTTCGGAGGCCTGCCGGGTGCGGGGGCCACGATGGGCACCGTCACCAACATTCGCGCCGGAGGAACGACGCAGGTGTCCGGGGCCATTCGGGCGCTCCTGGTGCTGGGCCTGATGCTGGGATTCGGGCATCTCGTCGAACCGGTGCCCCATGCCGTGCTCGCCGGAATCGTGATCAGAGTCGGCTGGGACATCATCGACTGGCCCCTCATCACCCGCATCCATCGCATCCGGCGGACACATCTCGTAGTCATGGCGCTGACGCTGGGCCTGACCGTCTTCGTCGACCTGGTCACGGCCGTGGCTTTCGGGCTGATCGCCGCCGGGATGGTGCACGCCCGGCAGCTGGAGAAGCTCGAACTGGCCAGCGTGGTTTCCGTTCCCATTCTGGATCACGTGTTCTTCGCGGGGCGCCCGGAGGCGGACGGGATGGATCTGTACTCCGCCCGGGTCGGGCTCGTGCGCCTGAAGGGCAACTTCACCGTCGCATCGTCCCAGAAGCTGTACAGCGTGATCGGCGAAGACCTCAAGGACCATGAAGTCGTTATCTTCGACTTTGCCGAGGCCGTGCACATCGACGACAGTGCCGCGATGACGATCAGCCGACTCATCATCACCGCGGGCAAACAGGACACCCGGTGCATAGCGATGGGTCTTTCCGGCTCGGCCGCCAGAACGCTGGAAGCACTCGCCACCCTGCGGGACCTGCCGGACCGCCATGTTGTGGAAACGATGGACGAGGCGCGCGAGGTGGCCGCCGGGTTGCTGTGGGGCTCGGGGTCGGCCGAGGAGCCGCACGGAACATGAGAAACCACTTGATCCTGCTGACCGCAATGACTACATGGGCCCTCGCGGCCTGCGACGCCGAACCCGGCTCGTCCGCTGCCGGGCCGGTCGTCGTCGTCGAAACCATCGGCGACACGACAGTGGTGCGTACGCTGTCAGGCAGCGTCTGGGACGGAGAGGCGACCCTGGTTCCGGAGATCTCGGTCGGCGAACTCGACGGGCCGGAGGAGCTTCTCTTCGGCAACGTCCGTTCGATCGCGGTCGATGAGGACCGCAGCGTCTACGTATTCGACGACCAGGCTCAAGAGGTGCGCGTCTTCGACTCGGCCGGGGAATACGTGGAGACCCTGGGTGGACGGGGAGAAGGTCCGGGCGAATTCAGCCGCGCCGAGGCCATCGCCCTGCTGCCCGACGGCCGGCTGGTCGTACGCGATCCCGGCAACACGGCCCTGAAGGTCTTCGTCCCTGGCACCAACCAGACGGAACGATGGAGGTACGACGTTGGCGGCCTGTATTCGGTGTCTCCGCTGTACACCGACATGAGTGGCCGCACGTTTCTCGATACCCGCGATCTGTCCAGCGACGACTTCGTCATGCACATCATCGTGTTCGGACCGGATGGCACCCAAATCGACACCCTCCCGGAACCCTCGACCACCTATGAGCCCCCGGTCGTGACCGCGGAGCGGGGAGGCAGCTCGATCAGCTATGCCGTACCCTTCAGCCCCCAGTTGTACTGGGCCGTTCACCCCAGCGGCCATTTCCTTACCGGCCTTTCTTCCGATTACCGGATCGATTTGGCCCGCGACGACGGTGTGCTCCGGATCGAGCGCGCCGCCGACCCGGCGCCGGTGCACGACGACGAGCGCGCCTCAGAACGCGAGATCGTCGCGCGGGAAATGCAGGAGTTCTACCCGGGGTGGAGCTGGAACGGCCCGCCGATTCCCGAGCACAAACCGTTCTTCCGCGACCTCGTGCCCGGCCGGGACGGCCGCATCTGGGTGAGGATGTGGACCGAAGCACACGCGGTCGAGAACGAGGACTACGACCCGGAGGATCCCATTTCGGCACCGGTGTCGTGGAGGGAGCCGGTGCGCTTCGACGTCTTCGAACCCGACGGGACCTATCTGGGTGCCGTGTCGGCCCCGGAGAACTTCTCGACCTACCCGGACCCGGTGTTCGACGGGGACTACGTCTGGGCCGTGACCCGGGACGAACTCGGGGTGGAGCGGGTGGTGCGGTTCAGGGTTGTGGTGGGGTGAGGGGTTCCTCGTCTTCCGACTCCTCGTCATCGAAGAAACCGGATTTCCACATCGCCGCCACCAACACTCCGACCGGGACGAGGGGCCACCAGTCGGGAGTACCGGTATTCCCTGTTCCTCCGCCAAGACAGTCGCTGAGGTTCCAGAATGTGAACGAGGCATCGCCGAGGAAGAAGATGATAGCGCCCATGTGAATCGAACGGACGATCCTTGCATCTGCCGTGGAAATCCCACTGAAGAATCGGCCGACCGGGTACCAGGCAGCCAGCAGCACAAACGCCAGGACGCTCGACGCGATAAGGCGGGCAAGCTCGACCCTGCAGCCGGACAACCAATCCGCCGTGCCGGCATCCATGGCCGGCAGGCCCGCCAGTGCTTCTGCGGTTAGAGTGGCCAAGAGCATCGGGTCCTTTCCCCCGGGTTGATGCCAACTTGACGTAGAGTGGGCGAATCGGGGGGGGTCGTCAAGCGAGGAACGGCCCTTTCAACTCAACTCAAGGCCATGAATGCGACGGGGGGAGTGTACCCGTCATTCGACGTCAAGAAGGATCGGTACCGGAGGAGCCCGAATCAGCACAGTCGGGGCATCATCTGTCAACTCTGGTTTGCATCGTGTAAAGAGACGTTTACATTCTGGAACCAACGGTGCTCGTTCGATCGATTCGATTGATCGCGGAAAACGATTCCGGGCAGTTGGACCGTAGTCGCTCACCGACGTACTGTAGCGAGACACCTCTGCGGAATGGCCAGCCGCCTTCCTCCACCCTGCGGGAACGAAAACAGGAGATCGCCCCCTGACCAGGCAAGCGTACAGATTCCGTCTCTGCGGCCTTGACGAGGCAGACGGGCATATCAAGGTGGACTCTCTGATCCGAGCCCTGAGCGCTCTCGTTAAGACTGCGGAGAGTGCCACCCGCCTTGCGGCTACGGGTCGGAGTGGTGGACCAGGGGCCAAGCCGCGCTGGCTCAAGGCGGCTCTCGACTTCACCGTCACGGGGTTGGAGCCCGGATCCACTACTCTCGGCATTGTGGCTCCACGGCTCGGTGACGTGCCGGAGTTCGATCTCTCTCAGCAGGATCTGTGGTTGCAGCAGCCGAGCCCAGAAGACACTTCGCTTGACCTCGGTGCGCGCGCGACGGCGGAGGTCCAGAGTTCCGCGGCGCCCGGGGACTACTTCGATGGCAACGTCCTTCGGGCGATTCTCGGGATGGGCGACGCTGCGAGAAACCTCGGGGTACGGTACGAACTGATCGCCGAGAATCGAAAGGGGACCGGTTTTGTTCTTGAAGCATCGGCCTGTCCGAAGATAAAGGAACGCCTCCAGTTTATCCCCGCCCCTCGTGCATGCGTCGCGAGTGGACGACTTGACGAGATCGGGCATGGGTTGGGGCGGTTTCGACTCTTGATGGGCAGCGCTTCGCTGCAAGGCCGATTGGACCGCAGCCATCTCGATGTCGAGTTGCTGCGCCCGCTCTGGGGTAGGCGGGCCACCGTGCAGGGCATCGTGCACTTCAAGTCCAACGGCCAGCCGCGTTTCATCGCGGCTCGCCGGATAGGCGCCCGCGCCGAGGGCGACAAGATCTTCGAGCTAATGCCCGTGGCCGAGATTGGCGGCGGACCAGTCGCGGGTGTACTAACAGAATCGGATCAGGTCGGGGTCGGTTCCAGAGGCTCGACCAAGGCAATTCGCCGCGTAGATCCCATGGTCCTCTGGGGTGCGTGGCCGGGTGATGAGCCAATCGAAGAACTGCTGGCTGCACTGGACTGACGAATCAGCCCAATGCGACGCTTTCTGCTGGATACGAACATGCTGCTGGGGCTTGCCCGCGGGGCGCCGTGGGCCCGTTGGGCCTACAACCATTTCGGTCTGGGCAATTCCGAGGTGATCTACTACACCTCCGTCGTCTGCGTGGGCGAGCTGCTCGCCCTTGCGGAAAAGTTCGGATGGGGCCATCAGCGGAGAAGCCAGTTGAATCGTCTGCTCGAAGAATGGCCGGCGCTTCCGATCACGGACCCGGATATTCTGACAGCGTACGCGCTGATTGATGCGTGGAGTTGTGGGAAGCAGGTGACCGCGCCAGGAGGCGCTTCACCTCCGAAGTCGGCCGTCAAGATGGGAAAGAACGACCTCTGGGTTGCCGCTACCGCCCGCGCGACCCGGGCGGTCCTGTTGTCAACCGATGGAGACTTCGAGCACCTGGACGGCGTGTGGTTGCAATACGAACGCGTGGATCAGGCGGCGACGTCGGACTGATAGCGTCTCCGCTGAATGCGGCTCACCCCCTCACGCCATCCGCTCCTCCAGCGGCCGGGGCATGAACCTCCGAAGGCGTTCGCGCTATTCGTCAACAATACCGTTGACAACAATTGTGTTGACGGTTAGCATTGGAGAGCCGGCTCAGGCGCATATGTCCTCGTCCATGACGGCTATCTCGAACCGCATGCAGACGGCCACCGATTCATGATGAACCTGCTTCGGGACTGGTGGAGAGCCCGTTTTCGCCACCACTACAGACCATTGGCCAAGCATCGCGCGATCGGCTTCCGGGAGAATGACACGCCATGACCCAACCACCGCAGCGCACCATCCGGAAGTTCAATCCGGGCGTATTCCAGTCGGACCAGGAGGTCATCGATCAGTTCGTTGTGCGGACGAGGGAACTGGAGACTGTCCTGGAGATACTCCGCGAGAACATCGGTGCTCCTTCCTGCCAGCACACGCTCGTCGTGGGCCCTCGGGGCCGGGGGAAGACCATGCTGCTGGCGCGTGTCGCCGCGGAACTCCGAACCGATCCGCAACTCCAGCAGACTCTACTGCCGGTTCGCTTCATGGAGGAGAGCGTGGAGGTCTTCGACATCGGCGACTTCTGGCTGGAGGCGCTGCTCTATCTGGCGAAGGAGTGCTCCGAACAGCACCCCGGTCTCTGCGGCGAGCTGGAGGCGACACATGCCACTCTCGCGCGCCGGCCCTCGGGAGACGATCTGGCCGGGCACGCCAAGGCTGCACTTCTGGATGCCGCCGACCGGCTGGGAAGACGGCTGGTCATGATGGTGGAGAATCTGCAGACCCTGTGCGAGGAGACCGACGAAGACTTTGGATGGCAACTACGACAGTCCCTCCAATCGGATCCCGAGATCATGCTCCTGGGGACCGCCACGAGTCACTTCGAGGCTCTGGACGATGCTGGCGCACCGTTCTTCGAACTCTTCCGCATCCTCCAGTTGAAGTCCCTGGGTACCGAGGAGTGCCAAGACCTTTGGCATGCGATAACCGACGACCGCCGCGAAGCCAGGCAGATGCGACCGCTGGAGATTCTCACGGGCGGGAATCCACGCCTTCTCGTGATCATCGCCGAGTTTGCGCGCCACCGTACGATGCCGAGGCTGTTGGAGGAGCTGGTGGGCCTCGTCGACGATCACAGCGAGTATTTCCGCGGCAATCTGAATTCGCTGCCCAGGACCGAGCGCAGGGTCTACGCGGCTTTGTGCGATCTGTGGCGACCCTCGACTACCCGTGAAGTCGCGAATAGAGCGCGGTCGGGAGTGCGGAAGACATCCGCCTTGCTGGGACGTCTGCGCGGGCGAGGCGCGGTCACAGCCGATGGAGATGGAAGAAGCCGGCTGTACTCCGTCGCGGAGCCGCTCCACTGCATCTACTACAAGCTGAGGCGCTGGCGGGACGAGGCGGCGGTTGTCCAGGGGCTGATCCGCTTCATGGTGGCATTCTACGGCCCCGACGAGACCACGAAGATTCTCGGCTCCGTGCTCGCGGATGAGAGACTCCAGGAAGTCTTTCGAAGCGCGCAGGGGGATGTTGATCAGGAGCTCGCCGAGATTCCCGCGGGACGCGCTGCGGATACCTATCGTGCACTCGGTGATCGACATCGGGGGCTCGGTGCCACGGACTGGCAAATCCATGTGGCGGGCCAACTACTCAACATCGGCGTGAGCCTAGCCAAATCAGGACAGACCGAGCGCTCGATCGAGTACAACGACGAACTGATCCGGCGTTTCGAGTCCACCGAGGTCCCGGAAGTGCAGGTCCTGGTCGTCCAGGCATTCTTCAACAGGGCCGCTGCGAAAGACAACGCCGGGGAGGCTGAAGCGTCGGTCGCCGGCCTCACCGAGGTAGTGACACGTTTCGGCGGTTCGAACGATCCCGACATCCAGGAATGCGTGGCCGCGGCACTGTTGAACCGGGGATTCCTGCAGAGGCGGCTGGACGAGCCGAAAGCGGCGATCGCATCCTATGACGATGCCATCGGGCGTTTCGGAGACAGTCCCCTCCCCCAACTCCGATCGTGCGTGGCGATGTCGCTACTAAACAAGGGCTCCACGCTGGCCGCACTTGAAACACCCGAATCGATGGACATGGCGGTCGCAATCTGGGACGACCTCATAAAGCGGTTTGGCCAGGACAGCGAGCCGGATACCCAGATTCAGGTCGTCCGCGCGTTGACGAAGAAGGCGGGCGCGCAGATGGCGATGGGCCACGGTGAGGCGGCGGTCGCAACCTGCGACGAGGCAGTCAGCCGCTACCGGGCCAGTGACCGGGTGGACCTCCGGCGCGAGGTGGCCATGGCGCTGGAGCTGAAGGCGAAGAGCCTGAACCGAATGGGGCACGGTCGGGAGGCCCTCGAGGCTTGCGATGTCCTCGTCTGCGACTTCGGGAGCATCCCGGGGCAACGCGGGATCCCCGTCAATTGGCGGGCCATGGGAAGCCGCATTCACGCGTTGGTGCTCGAGGGTGACGAATCGACGGCGGTCCAGTTGTTTCGGGTCATGTGCGATGACATCGATGTCGCCGATAGCGAGATGGTCGGCAAGATTGTCTGGGACACGATCGATCTGATTGCCGGCGGTGCGGGGCCGGGTGTCTTCGCGGATGCACTTGCCGACGCTGCCGAAGACTGTGAGCCGCTGGTGCCACTGATGGCTGCGCTCCAACGGCTCGCGGGACGGCCCACGAGAGTGCCTGAGGAGTTGGAGAAGGTCGTGGGAGACGTTGTTCAGACGATTGAGGATAGGCGTGGGTGAGCGGCGCTGGAACACTCAGCCCAGCCAGCGACGGCGACGGAGAGCGCAGGGTTGTGGGCGGCAGTTTCCGACAGAAGCACGGTCCGGCCCAACCGAAGCGCCTCCCACCCCTGGTTGAGCACCTCGGCGACCCTCGCGGCGTCTTCGAGTCCATCGTAAGTGGCTTGACGCGAACCGACGACCACCCCCCGTGGCCTCTTCCCCCCCACACCCCTCTATTCTGAATCTCCCTCCTCTTCCCGTCCCCTCGTCCGGAAGGAGCATCCGATGAACGCAGGTTCCCAACTCATCCATTCATGCGCCTCTCTCGCCCTCCTCGTCACCCTCGCCGCCTGCGCCGCCCCGGCAGACGACGGCGCGGCCTCGGCCGACGCAGCCCCCGCCATGCAATCCCTCGTCGACCAATACGCCGTCTTCCGCCTCGAATCCGACCTCTCCCACCTCTCCGAAAACGACCGGCAGGTCGTCCGCCTCCTCATTGAGGCCGCCGAGCCGATGGACGACGTCTTCTGGCAGGAGGCATACGGGGACAAGAACGAGGCCTTTGCGCTGGCCGGCGGTGACGAGGCCACGCGCCGCTTCATCGAGATCAACTACGGCCCCTGGGACCGGCTACGCGGCGACGGCCCCTTCATCGAAGGCGTCGGCGACAAACCGGCGGGCGCCAACTTCTATCCCGCCGACATGACCGCGGACGAATTCGAGGCGGCCGCCGCCGAGAACGAAGCCCTCCGCTCCCTCTACACGGTGTCCGCCGCGACGAAAACGGTGCGCTCGTCGCCCACCCCTACCACGAAGCCTTCGCCGAGGCCCACATGGCCGCAGCCGCCAAGCTGCGCGAAGCCGCCGAGCTCGCCAGTGACCCCGGCCTCGCCCACTACCTCATGCTCCGCGCGGACGCCCTCGAGACCGACGACTACCAGCCCAGCGACATGGCGTGGCCAGTCTTCCCTCTTTTCGCAAGAAGGCCGAATGGTTGCGGAACAGCGACAGGCAGGATAGCCTGTCAGGGGGTGTGGGGGTAACGGGGCAATCGGGAAGCTTGGCGAGTTGGCGGGTTACCCTCGCGACCCGTAGGCCGGGATGACATCCGTGCCGTGCTCCGTCCCCCACACCTATCCAAGAGACCATACTTAAAGGGTTGCTAAACTACTGTCCAGAGAAATCGGGGGGACTATACGGGTACCGAGAATCTGCGAAGGTCCCGGCGGACTGGCGTGAGGGCGAACGGTCGTCGAGGCGTGTTTGGATTCGCGGACATGGGCACCTGCGAATCGGCTTGCCGGAATTGGTGGTCGGCGTCGGCGAAAACGCGCATCTGTCAAGAAACAACAGGGTCTGGAGCGAGTCTGTTCACTTCCTCGGCGGTGCAAAGCCCGACAAACATACCTTCAGGAGGTTCCAGCGTACCCACAATAACCACGACGAAAGCTGCTAACTTGTGACGTGACTTGCGAAACATATCCTGGAAGCTGTCGATGTCCGTGCTCGATGGACGTGGTCGAGGTTGTGGGTGCGTGTGCCAATCCCCAACGTAGTGGAGTCCTGCCTTGAAATGGATTGAGATTTCGCGGCGTTCAGAGAGGCGATTCGGAATGAAGAATCTCAAGCCTCTGCGGTCACTCTGCCGAGGCCCCGTGGCACACTCAATCTGAATGCGATTGCCGTCGAACGTCGCAAAGAGCTGACCCCCAGCTTCCTTACTGTGGCGTGCGATTTGCCGATGACGCCGAAAGTGCGCGACGACTTCATCAGATAACAGCAGCCGCTGGCCGGATGCTCCGAGGGTGTATGAGATCA
>JAPOOQ010000370.1 GCA_026713345.1 Gemmatimonadota bacterium
AGGGCGGGTTGGCCGCGGAGCTGGCGGATGACGCGGCGGCCGACAAGGGTGGGTTGGCCGCGAAGCTGGCGGACGACCTGGCGGCGCGGAACCAGACGGTGGTGCTGGCGGGCCGCGGATCGGCGAACGGCAACGACGCGGGCGGCGCTGACCCCGGCACCTTTGCAGCGGGACCCGGCGTTTTCACCGCCTCCGTCCAGCCGGACGACCGCGAATCCTGGCGCGCGCTGGCCGAGCGCCTGCCGGCGGACGTGCCCTTCCACGGTGTCGTCCACCTGAGCGCGCTGGACGGTCACGGCGAAGAGGCGGCGACCGACGAGTTGGCCGTGGACGTGAAGCGCGCGGTTGCAAGCGCGCTCGCCATGGTGCAGGGCCTTGGCGACGCCGACGCAACTCCCGAAAAGGGCGTGTGGTTCATCACTCGCGGCGCGCAGGTTCTGGAGCGCGAGCGCGGCGGGGAACTGGCCGGCGCGGCCGTGTGGGGGTTCGGCAAGGGCGTGGAGCGGGAAGCGGCGCACCTGCGGCCGAGGATGATCGACCTGGATCCCGCGCGGATGGCTCCCCTGCCCGATCTCGCGAACGAGTTCCTCTACCCCGACCCGGAGAATCACATCGTGTACCGGTCCGGACGCCGACAGGTGGCACGCCTGGTTCGCGAAGAGTCCGGGCCGGAGCGTCTCGCCCTTCCGGAGGGCCCGAGCTGGGTGCTGGCGCCGGACAAAGGAGGCGTCTTCGACCGCCCGTTCGTCCAGCCGTTGCCGGCGCGCGACCTCGAGCCGCACGAGGTTCGGGTCGCGGTGAAGGCGTCCGGGCTCAACTTCTGGGACGTCTTCCGGTCCCTCGGCTTCATCGAAGAGGGGCTCCTGGGCCGTGAGATGTGCGGTTACATCCTGGAGACGGGCACCAATGTGTCGAACGTCTCCGTGGGCGACCACGTGGTGGGAATGGGGTTCGGCGCGTTCGGGCCCGACATGGTCACGCACGAGGAGCTGGTCGCGAAGGCCCCGGAGGGGTTCTCCACAACCGGGCTCGCCACGATCCCGAGCGCGTTCGTGTCGGCCGCGCTCTCCTTCGAGTATTCGGGCCTGGAGGCCGGCGAACGCGTACTGATTCACGCGGGGGCCGGCGGCGTGGGCCTGGCGGCCATCCAGCTGGTGCAGGCCGCCGGAGCCGAGGTATTCGCCACGGCCAGCGCACCCAAGCAGGCGTATCTGCGGTCGCTCGGGGTGAAGCACGTCTTCGACAGCCGCCAGACGGCGTTCGGCGAGGAGATCCTCGCGGCCACCGATGGCGAGGGTGTGGACGTGGTGCTCAACAGCCTCACGGGCGACGGCTTCATCGATGCCAGTCTCGACTGCCTCAGGCAAGGCGGCCGCTTCGTCGAGATGGCCCGGCGGGACATTTTGACCGAGGAGGAGATGGCCGCCGTGCGTCCGGACGTGGCCTACGACATCCTCGAGCTCGATGTCCTGAAGAAGACCGATCCGGCCTGGGTGGGAAGGGTGCTGCGGGGCGTGATGGGGGGGATCGCCGGGGGAGAGCTGAAGCCGATCGTGCACAGCCGGTGGCCGCTGGCCGAGGCCGGGGCCGCGCTGAGTTTCATGAGGGCCGCGCGGCATCTGGGCAAGATCGTGGTGACGACGCCCCCGCTGCAGGGGGGCCCGTTGCGCGAAGACCGCACCTACCTGGTGACCGGCGGGCTGGGCGGGATCGGGTGCGCGGTGGCCGACTGGCTCGCGAACAACGGCGCGGGAGCGATCGTGCTGAACGGCCGCCGCGGTCCGGACGCCGACGCCGAAGCGACGATCCGCGCGCTGCGGGACCGCGGGGTCACGGTGCAGGTGGAGCTCGCGGACATGACCGACGCGGATGCGGTCGACAGCATGCTGGCGCGGGTGGATCGCAACCTGCCGCCGCTGGCAGGGGTCATCCACAGCGTGGGGGGGCTCTCCGACGGGGCGCTGACGAACCAGAGCTGGGAGACGTTCGAGCGGGTGTTGTGGCCGAAGGTGCTGGGAGCGTGGCACCTGCACCGCGCGACCCTGGACCGCGATCTGGACATGTTCGTCCTCTTCACGAGCCGGGTGGGCGTGATGGGCAATCCGGGGCAGGCGAACCACGCTTCGGCCAATGCCTTCCTGGACCAGCTGGCCGGCCACCGCCGTGCGCTTGGGCTCGCCGGGCAGGCCATCGCGTGGGGGGCCTGGTCGGAGATCGGCGAGGCGGCGGAGCAGCGGGACCGCATCGACCGGCGGCGCTCGGCGCTCGGTGGCCGCTGGTTCACCCCGGAGCAGGGCATCAAGGTGTTCGACAGGCTGGTGCGGCAGGACGCGACCACGTCGGTGGTGATGGCGATGGACTGGGCGGTGTTCGCGGAGGCGGTGGACGAGCGCCCGCCGCTGCTGGAGGAACTGCTTGCCGTGACCGCCGACGCCGAGGCGGATGACGCGGCTTCCTCGAAGGATGTGCTTACGCGGCTGCGGGAAGCCCCCTCTGGCGAGCGCGAGAATGTGCTGGTGTCCTTCCTGCAGGGTGAGGTTCAGGCCGTGCTGCGGCTGCCGTCGGCTCCTGCGCCCACCGTGGGCTTCTTCGACCTGGGGATGGACTCGCTGATGGCGGTCGAGCTGCGCAACCGGCTCAACCGTGCCCTTTCGGGAACATACACGGCCCCCAACACCCTCGTTTTCGACTACCCGGACATCGCGGCCCTGGCCACACACCTCGCC
>JAPOOQ010000371.1 GCA_026713345.1 Gemmatimonadota bacterium
AGGGCCGTGGCCTGGAGATCGGTGAAGACGTGCACTTCACGGTCCGGCAACTCGCTCTGCCCGACGAGGGCGCGGGCCCGCTCGATCGCCCGGCCGAGATCCCCGAAGGTGTGGGCGGGCAGGGTGGCGTCGATCGCGGACCTTGCCTGCGGGACCCCTCCCGGCACCGCCGGCTCCCAGGGCGTCCCGGCTCGCACCACCCAGATGACGTCGTCGTGGCTGGCGTTCGCCACGCTCTGCCGGGCCACGGCCTTCAGGGTGTCCAGGAGACGGCTCCCGTCCTGGATGATCGTGGTGCTCAGCGAGTTGTCGATCACCAGGGCCAGCGCAGTGGGGTCGTGGCTGCCCCCCGCCCCCGGGGTGTGGATGCGGGCGCCCAGGAGGACCAGCAGCACCACGATGGCGGCGCGCAACAGGAGAAGCAGGAGCTGCTGGGTGCGGATCTGGCGCGCGTGTTCCCTCTCCGTCCTGAGCAGGTAGCGAATTGCCGGGAACGTGAAGATCTTGCTCTCCTGCCGGTAGAAGAGGTGCAGGATGATCGGCACGAGCACGGCCGCGCCCGCCAGCAGGAAGAGCGGATTGAGGAAGCCCATTCAGGGGAGCCGCTGGCGCTTCCAGAGGTAGAAGCGCAGGGCGCGCGAGAGCGGCTCATCGGTCCCGATGGTGGAGTACGCGATGCCGCGGCTCGTCAGCGTGGTGGTCCAGTCGGCGATGGCGCTGGTCACGGCGTCGCGGTATTGACGGCGCATGTCCGCAACCGAAGTGCGCAGCGAATCGCCGGTTTCGGGATCCACGAAGCGGGTCTCCCCGGTCGTAGGGAGGTCCCGTTCACCGGGGTCGATGAGGTGGAAGACCAGCACCTCGTGACCGGTGTGCTGGAGGTACTTCAGCGCCTTGGCGGTCGCGGCCGGGTCCACCAGCAGATCCGAGATCAGGATCACGAGCCCCTTTCGCTTCAGCCGCATGGCGACGCGCTTGATCGCCGACTCGGAGTCCGTCCTTCCACTTCCCTGGAGCGCGTTCAGGTGCCTCAGCAGCATCCGCCAGTGCATCTTGCCTCCGCGGGCGCGGATCTGGCGTACGATCCGCTCGTGAAAGGCCATGAAACCCACGATGTCGCCCTGCCGGGTCAGGATGAGCGAGATCGCTGCGGCGAGATGCTTCGCATACCACAGCTTGGTGGGAAGCCCCGCCCGGGAGGACCACTCCATGGACTCGCTGACATCGATCAGCATGTAGGCGCGGAGGTTCGTCTCCTCCTCGTACTGCTTTACGAAGAAGCGGTCGGAACGCGCGTACATCCGCCAGTCGAGCGTCCGCAGGTCGTCACCCGGCTGGTAGGCCCTGAGCTCCGCGAACTCGGCGGAAAAGCCGCGATTGGGGGAGCGGTGCAGGCCCAGCATGAACCCGTGCACCACCTGCCGCGCGATGATGTCGATCCCGCCCAGCTGAGCCAGCGTCGCGGGGTCCAGCAGGTCGGTGCGGCGGTCCAGGTGCGGAGTAACCGTTTCGTTCGTAGCCATGGCCACTGAATCTGTGGCGGCCGTCCGGTGCGGGGAAGGGCCCCGGAGGCTCCCGGGCGGCTGGGCTTCGGTTGGGCCGCGGCTTCAGCCAACCGCGAGCCAGTCGCTCAGCCGCCCGGGTTTCCGCCGCTCAGTTGCCGAGACGCCAGGTCACCGATGCCTTGATCCGTCTGCCCTTGGGACTGTGGGTGAACCCGTCATAGGACGCTTCCCAGCGGACCGGCGGGGGAGCGGCGTCGAGCACGTTCAGCACCGACAATCCCACATCGAGATTGCCCGAAGTACGCCGCAGCAGGTTGATGTCCCAGGTCATGAACTGGTCGATGTCCTCGAACTCCGTGCCCTCGAAGGCCTCGTTGACATAGCTGGACACGGCGTTGACGTAGCTGACCGCGCTGTAGTCGCCGAAGTGATAGCCACCCGACAGGCTGGCCTTCCACCGCGGTAGCGGGGGGGCGATCGGGTTGGCCCAGTTCAGCTTTCCGACCGCGTCGTGCTCGCCCAGCACCTCGGTGCCGTCCAGATCCAGCGCCCTGACCACGAACTCCTGCGTGTAGGTCCCGTCGATGCCCATCGTGACGACGGCTTCCCCGACCGGAACCCGCCCACTGACGTGCAGATCCAGTCCCGACATGTCGATCCCCGGCCAGTTCACGTTGCGCACCTCGATCCGCTCCACGGACTGGATGTCGCATGTCCCGGTTCCGGGTCCATCGGGACAGGTCACGAACCGCTGCACCGCGGCCCGCTGGCTTCCCCCCATGTCATACAGGGCCGTGATGCCCGCGTACGGCAGGACGTCGATTACGTCGCTGAAGTCGTAGTCCCAGTAGTCCAGGGACGCCCGCATCCGGGGCAACTCGAGGTTGATGCCCACGTTGTAGGTGAAAGCCCGCTCGGGGATCAGGCCACCGTCACCGTAGGAGTCGATCGCCTTGTAGATGCCGGCTTCGCTGACGTACTCCAGCCCGGTGTTGACGTCCTCGTTCAGGTCGTCGACCGAGGGGGTGCGGAAGGTGGTCTGCAGCGAGGCTCGCAGGGCCAGCGGCTCCGCCAGCTTGACGCGCACCGCGACCTTCGGGTCGAAGCTGGCGACGGAGCCGTGGAACTCGTAGTTGGCCGCGATCTGGCCGCGGATCCGGCCTCCGATCTCGAGCTGTGACTCGGCGAACAGCCTGTGTACGATTTGGGCGTCGTCGTAATCGAAGAAGCCGGTGGTGAAGTGGAAGGGCCCGACCTGGGGCGAGCAGCTGCGGTCGCCAGGAACGGGGCAGGGAGTGGTCGCCAGATTCCCGGCCTGGTTGGGTTCCGCCGCCACGCTGAGCCTGCGGAACTGGTATCCGAGTGCGTATGCCGCCTCTTCGGTCAGGGTCCCCTTGAACATCGCGTCGAGGGTGATCAGGTTGGCCACGTTGTCGAGGTTGACCTCGTCGTTCATCCAGTCGTTGAGTTCGGAGGTGTTGTCCAGTCCCGCGACGTAGTCCGGGTTCCCCTGCCCGAAGTAGCGTGATCCCGGCTGTGCCGACTGCGGGTGGGCGTTGCTGAACGGGTTGTAGTACAGGCACCCGCCCTGCCCGGCGACCGCACCACCCAATGGTCCCAGGGCCATCCCGGACGGGCTGGTCGGATCCACCACCACCCCGACCCCGCAGTTCGGCCCGCCGAAGCCCCGGAAGGCCAGGAACTTCCGGTAGAGGTATTCCCCGGGAAGATTTGCGTTGCCCGTAGAGCGGGAAAAGCTCCCGGCCACTTCGAACGCTGCCTCGCGTCCTCCGACCTCCAGGTCACGCTCCAGCGAGGCGGCGAGGCGCTGGGTACGGGAGTCACGCCGCAGCGTGCGGTGGGGCCCGGAGTTTCCGACCACACGCCCGAAGAAGTACCAGTCGTTCTCGAGACAAGCATCGCGGGTGGTGAAGCCGGCGTTCTGGGCGTAGCTGCCGCAGTAGGCCTGCCGTCCCGGGTGACCCGGCTCGATCAGCTGGGTGCCGTTGTAAGGCGAGATGGGCGGGTAGGACGGAGTGGTGACCCAGTTGGGGGTGCTGGCTTCCGCCCAGAGCGCCTCCAGGTGGTAGCGGGCGCGATCGCCGAGGTCCCCGTTCAACTCGGCGAACGTCCGGACTTGCGTGGAGGCTTCCGCCAGATTGTCGAACGGGGCATAGCGGAAGCGGCACGTCTCGTCCGGTTCCAGGAAGCCACCGAAGTTCTGGCACTGGGGATCGACGGCGATGCCGCCCCACCCACCGTAGTGGGCATCGAGAAGCGCGTTGACGAATTGGTCGCGCGTCTCGCCTCCGGTCAGATTGGGGAAGAGGAATGCGCCGGGGTTGCCGGTATAGGACCAGCCTCCGCCGCCCCCTACGAAATCGGTCAGGGCCCAGTCCCGCTCCTGCGGGCTCAGTTCCTGGGTGGCGAAGACCTCGGCCGAGACGACCGCGTGGGCGCTCTCGCTCAGGTGTGAGCCCCAGATGGCGCCGATGTTCGTTTCCCCGGCCCCGGCGAAGCTCTCGTGGGCTCCGGTGACCTCGAATCCCTCGAAGTTGCCGCGGGTGAGGAAGTTCACGACGCCTGCGACGGCGTCGGAACCGTATACGGCGGATGCCCCCTCCTTCACCACCTCGACCCGATCCAGAGCCACCGTGGGAAAGGCGTTCACGTCGACAAACCGGCCCCCGGACAACCGGATGGGCAGGTAGACCTGGCGCCGCCCGTTAAGCAGGACGAGGGTGCGCGAAGCACCGATTCCCCGCAGGTTGACGCTCGCCACCGTCTCCGAGACCAGGCCGGGCGGCCGTGTGCTGTACCACCCCTGACGGGACCCCAGGATGCCGTGGCTCGCGGTCACATTGCGGAAGAAGTCGAAGGACTGTGGCGATCCCTGCTCGGCGAGGGTCCTGCGTCCGGTCACGGACACCGCATAGGGCAGTGCGACCGGCGACTCCGCAAAGGCGGTCCCGGTCACGACCAGTTCCTCGAGGTGGAGTACGGAGTGTTCCATGAGGAGTTCCAGGGATATCGTGCCGCCGCCGGTCACGGTGACCGTTTGGATCACGTCCAGGTGCCCGATCAGTTCGGCGCGCAACTCGTGCGTCCCCGCCGGGACCCCGGATATTGTGAATTGCCCTCCATCGCTCGAGGTCACCCCGATCCCAAGGGCCGGGAAGTGGACCTGAACTCCGTCCAGCAGCTGGCCGTTCTCGGCGTCGGCGACCGTGCCGGTCACCGTGCCGGTGTCCTGGGCACCGAGTGGCACGACCGGGACTACGAGAAGCAGGGCGAAGATCAACAGGAAGGGCCTGATAGCGTTATTAAACATTCTGAAGCCTCGAATCCCCTGGAATGGACGCTGTACCGATGCCAGAAAACTGGCCATCCGGTAGGGAACATGCAACCGGAAGGGGCCGTCGCCCGCACGCTGACCCTCTCGGCCGGCCCGCTCGCTTCCCCTCGGAATTGACCCCGCAAAAACGTCTCCGTTACCTTCGTTGTCACCTTCGGGGTGGCCGGGCGCGGCTGTGCCCCGCGCTCCCTTCACCCCCAGATTCCGGCTGGGTTTCCAAGTGCGGACCGACCTGATTCGCAATTTCTGCATCATCGCGCACATCGATCACGGCAAGTCCACCCTGGCCGACCGGCTCCTGGAGTCCACCGCCACCCTGGACAGCCGTCAGATGCGTGCCCAGGTCCTCGATTCCAACGAGCTCGAGCGGGAGCGCGGGATCACGATCAAGCTCCACGCGGTGCGCATGGCCTACCGTGCCCGGGACGGCCGGGACTACGACCTCAACCTGATCGACACCCCGGGTCACGTCGACTTCACCTACGAGGTATCCCGTTCACTCGCCGCCTGCGAGGGGGCCATACTGGTGGTGGACGCGACCCAGGGAGTGCAGGCCCAGACCCTCTCCAACCTCTTTCTGGCGCTCGACGCCGACCTCGAGATCATCCCCGTGCTGAACAAGATCGACCTCCCGGGGGCCGAGCCCGAGCTGCGCCGCAGGGAGGTCGCGGAGGTGATGGGAATCGATGAAGGAACCGTGCTGGACGTGAGCGCGAAGGAGGGCAGCGGGATCGACGATGTGCTGGAGGCCGTTGTCGCTCGCATCCCGGCCCCGGTGGGCGATCCGGCGGCGCCTCTGCGCGCCCTCATCTTCGATTCCTACTACGACCAGTACCTCGGCGCGGTGCCCTCCATCCGCGTCGTCGACGGAACGCTCCAGCC
>JAPOOQ010000372.1 GCA_026713345.1 Gemmatimonadota bacterium
GACGAAGGGGCGGGCGCTCGGGCGCAGCGTGACCCCCCCGCCCCCCCCGCCTCGTCGCGCGTCTGCATGTTGAGCAGCCCGACCTCGTAGCCGCCCGCGCGCCCGGTTAGCCTTGCCCCGCCCGCAATCGGCACGGGCGTCGGGTCCGCCGACAGCCCGATCCGCCGGCTGTGGAAGAGCTTGAAGTTCTGCGGGTCCGAACCGGTGCGGAAATTGCCGACGCGCGCGTCCTGAAAGGCGAAAATCCCCTCGTTTTCGAGGAAGAAATCCCGTTTTTCGGGGAAGAAGAGCGAAAACCGGGTCAGGTTGATCTTCTGCTCGTCGACTTCCGCCAGGGAGAAGTCGGTCAGCGCGGTCACGTCCAGGGTTAACTGCGGTGTGACCCCCCACTTCAGGTCGAATCCACCCTCCACCGCCTCACCCGGCGACGACGCCCGCGCGCCGTCCGTGCGAACACCGTTCACGAACGGCTTCACCCACAGGTTCCGGCCCCGCCACCTCGGCCACCCATCCCTCGTCCGTGATTCGCGTCGACACCTCGACCTCGCCCTCCCAGGCCCGGTTCACCGACTGCTGGTCGTTGAACGCCTGCGCGTCGAAGAGCGCCCCGGCCGGGTTCACCGCGGGCCGCCGGGGGGGACTGGGCGGAGGCGGACGCGGGCGGGTGTCAAGGCGCGGCGCGACGGTTCGCGCGTCCGGCGGTCCGTTGACGAATCGCGCGATCATCGCAGGCGGCCGGGTGCCGGGCTGGCGCGCAGGCGCGTGAGGCCGCAGTTTGGCAGTCCGGTTAAGTCCACTCCGTGGTGCAAAGACGGGAGAAACAGAGGATGGCAAAGATCGACGGAACGGTTCGCTTCATCGTTGGGTCCGCGGTCGTGGCCGCGTTGGCCGGGTGCGGAGGCGGGGACGCGGGCGGCGAGGCGGACGAGATGGACATGGTGCCGATGGAGGATGCGGCCGGCCCGGCCACCGTGACGATCGTGTCGCCTGCCGACGGCGCGGAGCTCGATGCCGGACCGGTGACTGTGGTGATGGAGGTCGAGAATCTGGAAGTCGTCGAGGCCGGGGTGATGGATGCCGGCACGGGCCACCACCACCTCATCGTGAACGGCGACGTGGACTGGGAGCTGCCCATCCCCAACGACCCCGGCGTCCACTTCCACATGGGCCTCGCCCAGACAGAGTTCACCCTGGAAGACCTTGCCCCGGGTGAGCACCGGATCATCGCGGTGGTCGCCGACGGCGTGCACATCCCCCTCGATCCACCCGTCGCGGACACCATCACGGTGACGATCAAGTAGGGCGCGTTGGGAAACGGTTCGCTGCCCTCGGCGCGGCGCGGGGCCTGTCCCCGGCCCCCCGGAGCGCCGGGACGCGCCCGTTGCTCGCCCGTCCTGCTCGGGGCGCTGGCGGCGCTGACCGCGTGCAGCGACCTGACGGACCGTGGGATCGTCGCCCGCGCGGGTGACTGGACCCTGACCGAGGAGCGGTTGGCCGAGCTGCTCGTACTGGCCCAGCCGTTCCCTCTCGACTCGGTGGCCGTCGGCGAGCTGGTGGATCACTGGGTAGTCGCCGCCGCGATGTCTCTGCGCGCGGCCGCGGGCGATTCGCTGCTGGGCAGTGAGGCGCTGGAGGCGGTGACGTGGCCGGCGCGCCGGGAAGCGATCCTGGCAGCCGACCGGGAGCAGCGCCTCGGCGCCACGGTCGCGGTGACGGCGGCCGAGGCGGAAGCCGTCCATCAGGAGGGCTCTCTGCGCCTGGTCGCGCAGGTGCTCAGGCTGGCCGGCCCGGGAACGCCGTCCGGCATGCGCCTCCAGCAGCAGAGAACGGCGGACAGGCTGCTGCAGGGAATCGTCGATGGCGGTTCGTGGATCGACGCCGTCGCCGAGAGCGAGGACGAGGCGTCGAAGCCCTCGGGCGGCGTGATGGGCCTCTTTGCCCCGGGCGAGCTGCCGTCCACCCTGGACCGTGTCGTCTTCCGTATCGAACCCGGACATGTGTCGCCGGTCACGCAGAGCAGCCAGGGGTTCCACATCATCTATCGCCCGACCTTCCCCGAGGTGGAATTCCAGTTCATCGGCCTGCTCCGCGAGCGGCGGCTGGCCGAGGCGGACGCCGTGGCGAACCAGGAGGAGCGTGACGCCCGCGGTTTCGCCTTCGCAGGGGGCGGCGCGGCCACCCTGGCGAGGATTGCGGCGGATCCGCACCCGTGGCTGGAATCGCGGCAACCGCTGGCGACCTGGGATGCACGCATGGATGCGGCGGGAGCTCCGCTGTCCAGTCATCCTGCCGGGACGCTGACCGCGAGCGTGGTCGCCCGCGACTTTTTTTTCGTGCCCCCGCAGGCGCTGACGCAGTGGAAGGACGCCGGCCAGGAAGCGCTGGCGGACCTCATCACCGACATGGGAACCCGCGAAATGAGGATTGCGGACGCCGCAGCGCGCGGGATGTCCCTGGACCCCTCGCTCGAGGAATCCTTCTTCATGGCACACGCCGACCGGATGGAGTACTGGACCCGCACCCTGGAGCTGGGCGCCGCCGATGCACCCTCCCGTGAGTCTCTGGCACGCCACATGGATCTGGTCATGGCCAGAGAGGAGCCCGTGCGCGTGATGTCGCCGCTGTTCGAAGCCTGGCTGCTAGACCGGGTCGACACCCGGGTGCGGACGCGGGGGGTGCTGGCGGCGATTGTGCAGGCCAGGGCCACGGTGGAGCCGGCGAGTGGGGAAAACGGTACTCGATAGCCGCACCCTGCAGGCACGAAGGAGGAACCCATGGAGGACTCACAGACGCCACAACAGCTGCGCCGCCTGCGTCGGGCCCTGGTCGTGCGCGCCCCCTGCTTGTCGTTCTGCTGATTGCCGCGATCGCCGCGAGCGTGCACGACGGAATCCAGGGTCTGGTGTCGTGGTGGTGGGCGGGAGTCTCGGTGTTGGGGGGCAACCTTGACCCCGTCCCGTCGCACCTTAGCTTTGCAGTCGTATGTTCCCCCGCACGCAACCACCTTGCCCGCCTTCGGAATCGCATGGTAGAGCTGACGGAAGTCACCAAATACTACGGCCCCAAGAGGGCGGTCGGCCCCGTGTCATTCGAGATCGAGCAGGGCGACACGGTGGGTATTCTGGGGCTCAACGGGGTGGGGAAGACCACGCTGCTGCGCATCCTTGCCTGCGGACTGCGCCCGTCGTCCGGCAGTGTCAGCATAGATGGCCACGACGTGCTCGCCAACCCTCACGAGGTGAGGAAGCGCGTCGGGTATCTCCCCGAGGTGCCCCCCGTCTACGGCGACATGACCGTCCGCGACTATCTCGACTTCGCCGGGCGCCTGAAGGGGATGACCGCCGAAACGGTGGCGAAACGGATGCCCGTCGTCGAGGAGACCACGCGCATCGCCGAGGTGCGGGACATCCCCACGCGCCATCTCTCGCAGGGGTACCGCCAGCGTGTCGGCGTCGCCCAGGCCATCATCCACGAGCCGGACCTGCTCATCCTGGATGAGCCCACCCACGACCTTGACCCGGTGCAGATCGTCGAAATGCGGGCCATGATCCGGAACCTCAAGGACGACCACACCATCCTCATCTCCAGTCACATCCTCCCCGAGATCAGCCAGACCTGCGACCGCCTGCTGATCCTCGACGACGGCCGGATCGTCGCGTCGGGCAGCGAGGCGGAGCTGGAGGAGCGACTCTTCCTCTCGCGGCGCATTCGCGTGACCGTGCGGCCGGGCGCAGCCGGCGTCGCGGACGCGCGCTCCCGGATCGCCAGGGTCCCCGGGGTGAAGTTGGTGGAGTGGGCGGGCGCCGCCACCGGCATCACCGGGGAACCGGACAGCGCGACCTTCCGCGTCGAAGGCGAAGCCGATGTGCGCGCCGAAGTCTGCCGGACGCTCGTCGAGAGCGGCCATGACGTGATCACGCTCACCCGGGCCGAGCGCCAGCTCGAACGCGTCTTCGTGGGCCTCGTGGCGGGAGGGGCCAACTGACGATGGGTGCCACCGGCATCATTTTCAAGCGCGAATTCAACGCCTATCTGCGCCTGCCGATCGGCTACATCGTCGGCGCGGTCGTTCTGTTCCTCGACGGCGTCCTCTTCTGGGCCGTTGCGCTCCGTCCCGGCGCGGGGGAGTGGCTGTCGGGAGATGTGCTCAGCCTGTTCTTCTACCTGGCCAGCGGCATGACGACGATCGCGGCGGTTGTCCTCTCGCTGCGTCTGGTCGCCGAGGAGCGCCAGACCGGCACGCAGCTCCTGCTTGACACGTCGCCGGTGCGCGACCGGGAGATCGTGCTCGGCAAGTTCCTCGCGGCGCTCGCCTTCCTGTCCGTCCTCAACGCGGCGACCATCTACATGCCGCTGCTGGTCCTGGTGAACGGCAAGATCGCCATCGGACAGATCGTCGCCGGGTACGTGGGCATGACCCTGCTCGGCGGCGCGGTCCTCGCGATCGGCCTCTTCGGCAGCGCACTCAGCCGCAATCAGCTGGTGGCCGCAGCGGTCACCTCCATGATCACAGGCATGTTCTACCTGTTCTGGCAGCTCTCGGAGGCGGTCGAGTATCCCCTGTCCCGCTTCTTCGCTGCGCTGGCCATTCACCAGCGGCACTTTGTGGGCTTTCAGCAAGGGATCTTCCACCTGCGCGACGTCGTCTACTATCTGTCGCTCACCTGGTTCTTCCTCTACCTGGCGACCAGGGTCATGGAGGCGAAGCGATGGGAGTGAAGCGTCCCTGGTTGACCTGGGTCCTGGTGGCAGGACTGGTTGGAGTTTTCGCGGGCGCGCGCGTTTTCGACGGGGTCGCGATTCTCGACACCGTGCTGGTCGTGGCGGGCGTGGCTGCGGTGGGTGGCGCGACAGCGTTGCGTTTCATCGCCTGGCGCGGGGCCGCGGAAGACGCCAGGGGGATGGAAGCAGTCTTCATGCTGGGGTACGCCGGGTGCGCTCTGGCGCTGGTCGGATTCGTGCCGGCCACCGACTTCGGGGTGAATCTGCTGGGGCTCGAGTTCGAAGCCACGCGGCCGGAGTTGCGCTTCAAGCGGTTCTTCCTGGTGACTTCGCTGATGCTGCTGATCTGTTCCGTGCTGCCCGTGCTCGCGGCCCAATGGGCGGTGAGCAAGGGAGGGAGCGCCAGAGCGGCCCAGGTCGACACCGTGCGCGTGCGCCAGACGGCCGGCGGGGCTCTCAGCACCTCGCTGCTTGCCCTCAGCCTGATTTTCATCGGCTACCTGACGACGGAATTCAACCGCAGCGCGAACTTCAGCTACTTCAAGACTTCCACGGCGGGCGAGTCGGTTCGGCAGATCGTTCTCAACATGGAGGAACCGCTGCGCGCGGCCCTCTTCTACCCGGAAGTCAACGAGGTCAAGGACGAGCTGCTCGTCTACCTGAACGATCTGGCCCGGACGACCGGCAAGGTCGTGATCGAGGAGTACGACCGCTTCATCGACCTCGAGGCCGCGAGGGAATGGCGGGCGGGCGGCCAGGGGTCGCTCTACCTGGGCAGGGGCGATGATGCCAAGGAGTCGATCTACCTGGGCCTGGACATCGACGAGGCGCGCGCAACGCTCCGGGTGCTCGACAGCCACGTGCATGAGAAGCTTCTGTTGTTGATGCGGGAGCGCCGGGTTGTCTATCTCACCACGGGACACGGCGAGCTGAACGATCCGCTGGCGCTCGAAGATCCGGGTGCCGGGCCCAGGCCCGATCCCGGCGAGTACTACGGCCCCCAGCTTCCGCTCCAGGAGTTGCGTGCCGGTCTGAGGGTGCTCAACTACGACGTCGTGGACCTCGGTGTCGCGAACGGGCTCGGCGATGCCGTCCCGGAGGATGCTGCGATGCTCATGATGATCGGCCCGCAGCGGCCGTTCCACGAAGCCGAACTCGATGCGGTGCGGCGATACCTGGACGGCGGCGGTTCTCTGCTGCTGGCGCTCGAATCCAGCTCGCAGTTCACGCTTGACGGCCTTAGCGACTACCTCGCCTTCGACTTCGAGCCCGCCATGACCATCCACGATCAGCAGCATCTGAGGAGCCAGAGCCCTTCACTGGCAGACCGCCGTCTGGTCGTCACGCAGCGCTTTACCACCCATCCCTCGGTCACGACCGCTGCGCGCCAGAGCACCCTGGGCATGCACCTGGTCGGACCGGGCAGCTTCCGGTGGCGCGATACCATTCCCGGCATCACAACCATGGCGGTAATCGACTCCGAAGTGGACAGCTACGCCGACCTGAACGGCAACTTCACCTATGACCGTGACACCGAGGAGCGGGGCAGCTACGTCCTCGGCGTCGCGGTGGAGCGGGAAGAGGAGTCGGGAGCAGCCGGAGACGGTGCCGAAGCGGGGATGCGCGTGCTGGCCGTGGGGGACGCCGAGATCGTTACGGACCAGGCTCTGCGTGCCTTTGTCCTCAACCAGCTCTTCGTGATGGACGCAGTCCGCTGGCTCGACCGGGAGGAGCAGTTCATCGGCGATATCGTATCCGAAGAGGACGTGCCGGTGCTTCACACCAAAGAGGAGAACGTGGTCTGGTTCTACGCGATCATCTTCGGGGCGCCTGCGGCATTGCTGGCCCTGGGCCTCGGCATGGTGTTCGCGCGCCGGAAGCCGGGCGCCGCCGAGCCGAAAGCGAGGAGTTCGTGAAAGGATTCACAAGCCTTCGTGGAGGGGCCGGAATGACGGATCTGCGGTTTCACGCCATCCTTTTCGGGGCGGCGCTCATCGCCACTTTTTTCACCTGGAGCCGTGACGTCTCGTACGACGAAGACGCGAACGTGGTCCGGATCTGGGACCGCGACAGCTCCGAAGTTCTGGCCATCCAGTATCGGATTGCGGGGACGGATATCCGGATCGAGCGCCGCACCGACCAGGCCGGGGACTACCTGTGGGGCACCGAGACCCTCGGCGGAGGCGAAACGCGCACGACCGAGTTTCCCGTCGGGCCGCCGGGTCAAGACCTGCTCGACCAGATTGCCCGCCTGCGGACGGTGCGGGATCTGGGACCGCTGTCGACGGATATGATGACGACGTTCGGGATCGCGGCGGCGGCCGACCGGCTCTCGGTGCAGTTCCCCGACGAGCAGCGTGAGCTGATTCTGGGGGACCAGGTCTACGGCACCGAGCAGCGGTATGCGTACGAGGCGGCCACTGGTGTGGCGCATGTGCTCCCCAGGAATGTCACGACCAAGCTGGCCAACGGGCGGGAGGCGATCCGGGAGCGCTGGGTGCATCGCTTCCCCGAAGAAGACCTGGCCAGGGTGCGCGTGCAGCTGGGCGGCACCGTTCGCACCATGTCGCGCCTCGGCGACACCGGTGAGTGGGCCGACCCCGGCAGCGCGGCTCCGGATGTGGCCTTCGGCACCTTCATGCAGCGGGTCGGTGAGGTGGCGATCGTGGGGTTTGCCGCTCGTCCCGGGCCCGGTGCGCGCGTGCTCGTCCGCATCGACTACCTGGACAGCGACGACCAACCGCTGGGCTTTCTTGAGCTGCTGCGCGACGACAGCCGCGAGGCCGATCCCTACTTCGTGGTGACCGAGACAACCCGCGTCCCGGCGCAGGCCATGAGTTTCCTGGCGTTGCGGGTCGAGGAGGGGTTGGGGGGTGCTCTGTCGGGTGGAGCAAGGGGCTTGTCGGAGCTGTAGCGGTCCGGGACCGGGCCCCCGCCTCAGTAGGGCACGCCCAACGCGCGGCATAGCCAGCGCTGGAAGGTCGCTCCATCCCGGCAGAGGCTCGCGAAGGTCTCCAGGAAATCCGCCGCGGTCAGCGTTTGTGCGTCCAGCCGGGCCACGCCGATGAAGTCCTTGCGCCGCAGGTCCTCGATCAGGGGGTGGTCGGGGGTGTAGCCCTTCGGGGCGCGGATCAGGGAGTCCCCGGTAAGTTCGAAGGTCCTGCGGAAGCGCGCGCCCCGGGAAGCCCGGTTCCAGGTGGCGGGGTTCTCGTCGATCGACTCCCGGATCTTCCGCAGGGCGGGACCGGTCGGGCGCCATATGCCGCATCCCGCGAAGCAGTTCCCCGGCTGGATGTGCAGGTAGAAGCCGGGAGCGTGGGCGTCGCGGGCGGCGTCGTGGCGAAAGTGGATGCCCGTGTGGGTCTTGTAGGGGCTCTTGTCCTTCGAGAAGCGGGTGTCGCGGTAGATCCGGAAGAGCGAGCCGCCGTTGGCCCTGGGATCCGCGCGGAAGTGAGGGCTGATTTCCTTGAGAATGGGCCCGAAATCGGTGATGAACCGTAGCGCGGGTTCCTTCACATCCGCTTCGTAGCGGGGCTTGTTGGCCTTGAACCAGGTGCGGTCGTTGTTGGCGGCCAGTTCGACGAGGAATTCGAGGGTGGCGTCGGTGAAGTAGGGGTGGTTCATGGGATCCTTTCGGTGTGCTGTTGCACCAGTTGATTGTGCGTGCGCAACATTCTTGCGCAATCGATCCGATGGCCGACCGGTGAGCGTCGTTGCCAGCCAGCACGGAAGGTATACCTTGCGGGCATGACTCGGATTGAACTCGCGACCCTGCGGGGTGAGCTGGTGCGGTGCCGGCGTTGCCCGAGGCTGGTGGAGTGGCGGGAGAAGATCGCCCGGGAGAAGCGAGCCGCCTTTCGGGAGGACGAGTATTGGGGCAGGCCGGTTCCGGGTTTCGGTGATCCGGGGGCCGGGGTGCTGGTCGTCGGGCTGGCGCCTGCCGCGCACGGGGCCAACCGCACCGGGCGGATGTTTACCGGGGACCGGGCCGGCGACTGGCTGTACCGCGCGATGCACAGGGCCGGGTTCGCGAACCAGCCGCTGAGCCGTGACCGGGATGATGGGCTGGAGCTCAGCGGGGCTTACGTGACGGCGGGCGTGCGTTGTGCTCCGCCGAAGAACCGGCCGACGACCGCGGAACGCGACCGGTGCGCACCGTATCTGCGCCGGGAACTCGACCTGCTTTGGGACGGCCTGCACACAGTGGTGGCATTGGGCGGATTCGCCTTCGGGGTGGGCCTCGGGATGCTCGCCGAGCGGGGGCTGGCGATTCCGCGGCCGCGTCCCCGCTTCGGGCATGGGGTGGAGGTGGACCTGGGCCGGGTCGCGGTCCTGGCGTCGTACCATCCCAGCCAGCAGAACACCTTCACCGGGAGGCTGACCGAGCCGATGCTGGACGCGGTGTGGAGCCGCGCGGCGGAGCGGGCGGGGTGGGGTGGGGGAGGGCGCGGGTGAAGCAGGGGGGGCGAGTGGGGTGAAGCCGGATGCCGCGTCGTTGCCGCTGCTGGCGGTGCTGCACCAGCGGGTGTTTGCCGATCCGGAGGTACGCGGGATTCTGGATGCGGGCTTTGAGGAACTTGCTGCAGAGTTGCGCGGGCGGGCGGAGCCGCCGCATGCCGCGCGCGTGATACCCATCGAGGTGTTTACGGACGGGATGGCACCCGAATTGGTGGACAACGTGCGGCTGTGCCGGGCGTTTCTGCTCCGCCGCGGGAGTCGCATGGCCACGCCGGAGGTGCACCGCAACAGCGTGCAACGGCTGGTGTCGTACCGTGGACGGGGCCGGATCTACGCGGACCTCAAGCGGGGCGGGAGCATGGCCGGGCTCGATCCCGGGAGCGGACCGACGCGCCGGAAGCGCCCGGACGATCAGCGTGGCCCGCAGGACCTCGCACCGAGGGCCGTCCGCAGTCCCGACCCCGGTGATCTGGCCGCATTGCCCATCGAACAGTGCTGGGACATCGTCCCGGCCAGGGTCTGGCACTATCCGGAAGCCGGCGCAGACGCGGACTGGGCGACGGTTACCTTCCATAGCGCATCCGAGAGCGAGATCCTGGACGAACTGTGGGAGGAATGGTGACCGAGGACAGTGGCAGCGGTGGACGGCGGGTCGCTGGGGGGGAGGAAAACAGGTCCGCGTCCGCGCGGGCGCCGGGCGCCGAGGGTGTGGTTGCCGCCAACAAGTGCTTCGTCTGCGGGCCCGACAATCCCATCGGGCTGCACCTCAACTTCCGCCTGGAGGACGGCGCGTGCGTCTCCGAGTTCACGCCGGGCGAAAACCACCAGGGCTACCCGGGCGTGATCCACGGCGGGATGCTGTACAGTGCGCTCGACGACGTCATGGCCAACTGGCTCTACCTGCGCGGCGCCCGCGCCTACACCGCCAAGTGCGAGATCCGCTACCGTACGCCGGCCCGCGAGGGGGAGACGCTGCAGCTTGTGGGGCGCCAGACGGGCCGCAAGCGGCGGCTGGTGGAGATGCAAGGGATCGCGAAGCGTGCGTCGGACGGTGAGGTGGTCGCGGTTGCGACGGCGACGTTCGTGGTGATCGACGAGGAGGAGTTTGCGGGGGTGGTGGGGGGTTAGTTAGGTCTTCTGCCGGGTCGCGACGAGGGGACGCCGTGCGCGTGTCGGATAGCACGTCTGGAGTGGATCGCGACGAGACTCCAGCCCTTCTTACGACCAACCCACGAGGCGACGCAACTCCACCGTCTCGACACCCAGCTCGTCTCTCACGAGAACTGCAGCAGTGTCACCGTCCACGGCGAGCACCACAAGCCGCTCCGACGCTGTCACACGCCCCACCAAGTCTCCGTCAAACGAATAGACGCTCCATTCCCCTGAATGGTCCTGATACGGGTTCACGTAGCGAAGAATCCAAAGAGCGCCTCCTTGGACCGTGCTATGACTGTAGAAGGGGTAGAACTGCGGGAGCTCGTCAGAATCGACGTCGAGATCCGCAAAGAGATCGCGGTCCGCTCGCCCGATCCTTACGGGCTCCGGCGCAGTCGCGGGCTCCAGTTCACCGATCGAATCGCCCGCGGTGTTGAACACCGAAATCACGGCTTCATTGCTGTCCAGGAGATAGTATTCATCGCCCATCACGCCTGGCAAAACCTGGCGCGAGAACGGAACCCCTCCTACTGCCTCTCCACCGTTTCCGAACGGCGTGACGTAGTGCTCAAGGCCGAGATAGGAGCCCAGACTGTCCAAGAACACCCCGTTCGGATCATATCTGCCCAGCACCATGACGTAGCGGCGAATGACCGGGGACTTGGCGCTGTTTTCCGGATCGAAGGAATGCGCTGAAACGAGCAGGGAGCCGTCAGGGAAGACACCGACAAGTTCAGGGATATCGTACTCGCCCCAAGCTGGAATTTGGACGGTGCGCTCTAGCGTGCCTGACAGGTCGTAGACGGTCAACCGGTATGCGACGCGGTCGAAAGTGTACAGCCGATCCCCGACGAGTTGTAAGGATGCGAGCAGTTCGTACTCCCCTGGTCCCTCTCCCGGCCCCCCGACCGACCGCTCCAGCTCGCCCGTGCGCCGGTCGTAGAAGCGCAGCGTCATCGAGCTCGCCTGAGCGACAACCAGCTCGTCTTCGGTCAAGACGGCGCCGACTACCCTGTACAGCGGATCGTCGGGGTCGTTGCCGATGGTTAGCAGGGAAACGCTGTCGATCCGGGCTTCCTTCTGCGATGGTTGTGCTGATTGAACCGACCGATCGCCCTCCTTGACCTCCCCACACCCAGCCAACACGGCCACCACGATTCCGACTCCAACGCAGTTCGACGCTCGGTATTGGTAGGTCTTCAGCCCTTTTCTCCGTGCTTGACCGATACTCAGACGGAAACTATTGCACTTGATCATTCTGATTTCTCCTTTGGGGTGCCCGACCCCACCGGCCGCGCTTGCAGGCAGCGGTGGGCGGAAGCCGGTGGGTTCCGATGCGTTGGCGACGATCCGCTGCAGCGCTTTCCCGTGGGTCCCACGACGCCACCGGGGTTACCACCAGCACACGGAGCAGGCCAGCTATTCCGACCAGTTCACGAGGTGGTCGCGGTGGCGGAATATGAGCCAGCTCACGTGCCGCGTCATCAACGCCTGCGACTGGTACCCCGTAGATGATCGCGAGGTCTCTGGCCTCAAGCATGGTGTCGTTGGCACGTCGGGGGCTCACGTGTCATTGCATCTGGGACCAAATCGCGACATCGCCTCCCGCGCCCCCATTTGAGGCCCTTCAGATTCCTCAAGGAGGCGATGGAGGTGCCGTTGGCGGAGGCCGATCCGCATCCGGGACTTAGCTGGAACACCTGGAAAATCGCCGTTTTACCCGCTAATGACACGGCCGGAATCGGGCTCCTCAATGTACGCGAATGGAGATTCGGACGGCCCAGGCTTCCACGCGTCGGCAGCGAAGTCGACCGCTAAAGCGGGAGAGCCAGCCTACCCCCCATAATTACACGGCGGGGCTGGCGAGGGGGGGCGTCCGCCCCTCTTCGATCCCCCGGAATACTCGCCGCACCGGCGGAGGTCGCGGGCCTTGCCCCGCGCAGCGCTAGCGGACGGTGGCGGGTAGCCGTTTCACGATGATTGTCGGGACTTCGAATTCGTCCGTCTCGACGAAAGAAACGAGGCCACCGGGACCAAACGCGTCGGGCATGGCGGTCTCTTCCAGCGAGAACGTGCCCACATACTCGCCTCCCGGCGCCAGGACATCAATCCATCCCTCGGCACTCTCCTCCCCCTCCCGGTCCCGGTCGTCCGAACTTCCGCCGAAGAGGTTGACTTGCGCCAAGGGGTCGCTGCCCCAGCGTTCCACCCAGATCGCCCCCTCCCAAGTGGTGCGAAGATCCCGGACAAGGGGCACCTCGGGCATGAAACTCGCGTTCTCCACCATGTCGCGAACGCCAGCCGCCATGCCTTCCATCATCGCCGCCATCTGCTCACGGATCGGATCTGAAACGTCGTTGCCCAACCCCGACGGGGCGAACTGCTCGTCAATGGACGACTCGAACGCCTCCAGCGCCCGTGCCCGGGCGCGTTCCCGAAGTTGATCCGTTACGGGCTGGGGGTGTAGCGGCCGACTCACGGCGCGCGGCGGCCCACTCGGCGTCCGGATCTTCACCTCGTACGCGGAAGAATCCGAATACACCACTCCGCCGCCGGGAACAACATCAAACGCCATTCGGGGCGAGAAGTAGACGTACGAGTCGCTGAGCATGCCGAACATGTCCGAAGGATCCTGGGCCTCCGTGGTGACCTGGCGCTCGGGGCGTGGTTCCCAACCCTCAGCGAACGGAACCGTGACCGCTTCTTCCCCCTCGTCGAGCGACACCCGGTAAACCGTGCGGTCCCCGGAGCTGACGGACGCTTCCCCTGGGCTGAATCTCGCTGTCGCACCTCGCGTCAGGAACAACGCCGCTCCCTCCCGCTCGTGCCGCACCCTCTCGGCGGAAGCCAGCTGGGAGGTGCCCGTATCCGCAAATCGGACCGCGCGTTCGAACGACCCGTCGGCTCCGAACAGGAGGTAGGCGCGGTGTCCTTCGTCGACAATCACGGCCCCACCCTCGGGCCGGGTTACCATGTGACCGACCCGCCGAAACTCGCCCGGGCCATCGCCCATGCGCCCGAACTCCGCCACCAATGCACCGACCCCGTCGACGGCTATGATCCGGGTGACGGACCCGGTCTCGTCCCGAATGTAGAGGTGACCGCGCGCGTCGAAGCCGAGGTCCTCGATCTCCGTAAACGCATCCCACCCCTCCGCCTCGATCCCGCCGATCCGGTACACCTCCTCGAAATCGGCCGCCAGCGGACGGTCCTCGCCCGGCGATGGGGCGGGTGCCCCCCCAGTTTGGTCGCCACAAGCAGCCAGCAGCGTCATGAACAGAGCAGAACGGACTCTCATGAATCAGCCTCCAGAGTCGAGAGTTGGTGCATTCTCAAGAAGGATTAGACGTTCGCTGAAACGATTTCGTTGTACGGGAGCCGCATCGGCGTCAGGGTTCAGGGGGCGGTGTTCCCCGACCGTCCGCAACCCGCCTTCCGTCCCGGAAGGGTGTCGAGCGCCGCTTCTAGGCGGCAGAGGAACCCGTTCGCCGAGCGGCTGGCCGCCGGGCTGTTCGGCATCGCCGCGCAAGGACGGGACGCGGTGGTCGCGGACGGCAGCCGTTGGCCAAGCCTTCAGCACCAGCGCGCGCATCCGCCCGACCGCTACCTCCGTATCGCGCTCGGTACGCAGCGCGTTCCTCACGGCGCGCCGCGAGTTCCCGGCGGGCCGCGCGAGCCCGCTCGCGGTCAACTCCTCGATCTCCCGACGCCCGTGCTCCGGCCGTCTCCGCAGCCGCTCGGTCAAGTCGAGGTAGTCCCGGATCAGGTCGCGGGGGGAGGATTCGAGCCGGAGCCCGGCCCGCAGCTCGGCGGCCTCGACGTAGGCGCGGTGTCCGGGCTGCTCGACCCTGGCCCGCGTCGGATCGTCCGGACGGCCCCAGCCGTGCTCGTGGTTGAAGGCGGTCCCGGAGCGGATCGAACGTCCTCCGCCAGCCCGGACGGGCAATGTTGAGGCTCACCCGGTCTCAAGGTCGCATCGTGCGGCCAGAACGTGAACGTGGGCACCGCCTCCCTCCTCACGGTGGAGCACCGCCGCCCATGCGTAGCGGTCGGGTTCGAGCCCGGCCCAGGCCGTCTTCTCGAAGGCGTCCAGAACCGCGCCGATCTGGTTGTCGGTTGGTTCGTCCTCCGGCGCCCACGCGATCACGCCGGAGGTGTACCTGTTCTCGAACCCCAGAGTGTCCGCCACCGACGCCACCCGGTGGGGATCGCCCCGAAGAACCTCGACGCCTTCGCGCGGCTTTCCGGTGGAGTCTAGCTCGCCGAGGAGGTACTTGGCCGCGGCCCGCGCCGAGCCGGGTCCGCGAGCGAGGAACTTAAACCAGCATCGCCGTCCGGGCCTTCAGCAGGGGGGGTGTTCGCCCACCGAGCGATCTGGTTCAGGTTGTTCCCGACGCGCGCCATTTGGCGGGTGCGCTCGCGCTCGACCTCGGCGTGCGCCACGGTCCAGGGGCGCACAACGGCCCACCGACCGGCGCACCAAATCCGACAGCGTGAGGCCCGCGGCGCGCGCCTTGGCGTGCCACTTGGCACGCTCTGGCTACCGTGTAGGTACCGCTATCTTCGAAGCTCCGCGGAAGCCCGATCCGACTCTCAACGCGGACTCTGTCACCACGAATCTCTGAAGACGGAACGGAGCAACCATGCGAACCACCCTGCCGGTCCTATTGGCCGCGGCTACCGCCGCTCTGACCCTTGCCGCATGCGGCTCCGACCCGGACTCGTCCCGCCTGGCCGGACACGAAACCGTGATCGAAACCATCGGCGACACCACCGTAGTACGGACCCTGTCCGGCAGCGTGTGGGGCGCGGAAGGCACCCTGATTCCCGAAACCTCGATCGGCGAACTCGACGGCCCCGAGGAGTACCTGTTCGGCAGGATCTGGTCGATCGCGGTGGGCGTCGACTGGAATGTCTACGTGTTGGACGAGCAGGCGCAGCACGTCCAGGTCTACGATTCCGCCGGGACTCATGTAGAGACGCTCGGGGGACGAGGAGAGGGACCGGGCAAATTCAGCCGCGCCAAGGCGATCGCACTCCTCCCTGACGGCCGCCTGGTCGTTCGCGACCCCGGCAACATGCGCGTGCAGGTGTTCGGCCCCGGGCCGGAGGAGCGGGACGAATGGCGGTACGACGCGGGCAATAACTATGGCATGAGCCCACTTCAAACCGACCGGCTGGGCCGCACGTTCCTGTTGGCACGCGATTTCTCCCGCACGGACTTCGTCATGCAACTCGTCGTCCTGGGACCCGACGGAACAACCCTCAACACACTACCGCAGCCTTCCAGCAGCTATGAGCAAGCAACCCTGAGGGCCGAGTACTCCAGCCGCAGCGGGTACGGGTCGGCGAGTCAGAACGTGCCCTTCTCGCCCAGATTCGTCTGGACCGTTCACCCAGACGGCCGTTTCCTGACCGGTATTTCCTCGGAATACCAAATCCAC
>JAPOOQ010000373.1 GCA_026713345.1 Gemmatimonadota bacterium
AAACCGCGCCGCCAGGCCCGCCTTTCTCGCGTACCGTCTCGCTCGCCTGACGAACTCCGTCCCGTTCACATTTCCAATATCGTACTAAAAGGTACGAATGTCGAGTGTACCGGTTGGAGTGGTCGCCCGCTCGCCCCCAACCCCCCCTGATTTCCACCGCCCCCGGCCGCCTCCCCGAAAACGTAGCGCACTTTGTGCGCCTGTTGCGTGCGGCCGGACTGCCCGTCGGGCCCGGCCACACGATCACCGCGGTGCGGGCGCTGGAAGCCATCGACGTCACAGCCAGGCAGCAGTTCTACTGGGCCCTTCACGGCACCCTCGTGGCCAAACGCGAGCACCGGCACATCTTCGAGAGCGCCTTCCGGCTCTTCTGGCGCGATCCGTTCGGGGCGGACAAGGCGCTCGCCGCGCTGCTGTCGCGATCGCAGATCCCGGTGGAGAAGCCGCCCGCGCAGCGCACGCCCGCCCGCCTCGCGGCAGAAGACGAATCCGCGCCCCGTCCCAAGTCGCCCCCCACGGGCAAAACCGTGCACGAGATCCCGCTACGCATGGCCTGGTCGCCCACGGAAGTCCTTCGCACCAAGGACTTCGAGGAGATGACCGCGGCGGAAGTCATCCAGGCAAGAGAAGTCATCCGCTCGCTGCGGCTTGACCTGCGCCCGGTGCTGACCCGGCGCCACGAGCCCGACCCGCGCGGCCGCTTCATCGACCTGCGCCGCACCCTTCGCACCGCCGTTCGCACCGGTGGCTGCCCGCTCCCGCTCCAGCGCAACTCCACGAAGACGCGACGGCCCACCATCGTCGCGCTCTGCGACATCTCCGGCTCGATGGAGTCGTATTCGCGGATCCTGCTGCACTTCTTCCACACGCTCACCAACGCCGCCGACCGGGTTCACACCTTCGCCTTCGGCACGCGCCTCACCAACATCACCCGGCTGCTGCGCGACCGGGACGTGGACCGGGCTCTCGACCGCATCGGCACCGAGGTGCGCGACTGGTACGGCGGCACCCGCATCGGCGCCTCGCTGGAAGCGTTCAACCTGCACTGGTCCCGGCGGCTGCTCGCTCAGGGCGCGGTCGTGCTGCTCGTCACGGACGGGCTCGACCGCGAGGCCGGCGAAGGGATCCGCACTCAGGCGCGCAGGCTGCGCAAATCGTGCCGGAGGCTGATCTGGCTGAACCCGCTGCTTCGCTACCGGGCGTTCGCACCCCGGGCCGCGGGGATCCGGGCATTGCTGCCGGAGGTGGACGAGCACCGGCCGGTGCACAATCTGGAGAGTCTGGAGAAGCTGGCGGCAGCGCTGGGTGGGAACGGCGATGCACGCGCGCTGGATCGCTCCTCCCACCCGGCCACGCTGTAGCGTTGACGTTACGAAAAGTCGTCTCCCAAACCGGCAATCACTCCAATACTGGCGCTCCACCCCACCCGGCACCTATGATGCCTCAAGGCACGCCGGCCACGGCGGCTCGGCGGCGGCACACGGGCCCGCGCCCGTCGGAGAAGGAGAGCGAAGCATGAAGACCAGGTTTTCACGTCGGCATTTCGTAGGCGGGGCGGCCGCCGCTGTGGGCGCGCTCGGACTCCGGCCCGATTCGGCACTCGCCGCACTTCGACTCCCCCCGCCACCTCCCGGCGTCGTCCCCGCCGACCCCTACGACGACCTCGCCAAACTCGCATCCAACGAGAACCCGCACGGGCCGTCCGAAAAGATGTGGGCGTCGATGGACCTGGCCCGGAAGTACGCGAACCGCTACGGCTACCCCGATGGGGACATCCACGAGAAGATCGCGGAGCACCACGGGATGGGAACCGACAACATCATCATGAATGCGGGGTCGGGCGAGACGCTCAGGGTCGCCGGCATCGCCTTCCTCGGGCACGAAGAGAAAGTGGTCGGCGTCGAGCCCACCTATACCAGCGTGTACCGCGTGGCATCGGGGATCGATGCGGACGTCATCGCGCGGCCATTGCTCCCCGATCACACCCAGGACATCGACGACCTCGTCCGGGTCACTAAGCGAAACTACCGCGACGTGGGCCTTGTGTACGTGGTCAATCCCAACAACCCGACCGGCGTGATCGTCCCCGACGAAGACATCCGGCACCTCCTCGACAACATCCCCGAGGATATCCCGGTCCTGATCGACGAAGCCTACCACCACTTCATCCGGGATCCGCGGTACTCGAGTGCGGTCAAGTACATCAAGGAGGGCCGCAAGGTCCTCGTCACCCGCACCTTCTCCAAGATCTACGGGATGGCAGGGCTGCGGCTCGGCTACGGGATCGCACCGGAGGAGATGATCGACCAGATGCGCACCTACGCCACCGGCAGCGTGAACGCGCTCGCGCGGTGGGGTGCCGCGGCCGCGCTTGAAGACCCCGAGTACGAGAAGTGGATCAGAGACACCACGATCGCGCTCAGGGACGCGACGATGACCGAGTTGCGGGGCCAGGGCTTCGAGGTCATCCCGTCGGAGTGCAACTTCTTCATGGTGCACACGGGCCGCCCGGCCTCCGAGGTGCGGGCCGAGTTCCGCAGACGTGACGTTGCGGTCGGACGCGACTTCCCGCCGATGCTGGACTACCTGCGCGTCTCGATCGGCACCGAGGACGAGATGAAGCGCTTCATGACGGCCTGGAACGAGATCTTTCCGGACGGAATGACGACGACCGGGAGGCGGTAGGCCAGGAGGCAACTGCGGTCCGGCGCCCGCCCTGTGGCCCCGGCACCCGCCTGCCGTCCGGGCCGCTCGGCGAGCCAATGACACGACCTTCCATCGCCGACATCGCGACCGCCGTGCGAAGCGGCGAATCGACCGCAGGATCGCTGGCGGAAGACGCCATCCGCCACCACGAGGCGAGCGATCTGGGCGCGTATATCGTCTTCGACGCCGAGGGGGCGCGCCGCCAGGCCGATGCCGTGGATGCGGCCGTGGCCCGGGGTGAGGATCCGGGGCCGCTGGCCGGCGTCACCGTGTCGGTGAAGGACCTCTACGGTGTCGAGGGGCTGCCGATTCGCGCCGGGACGCGGAGGGAGCTCCCGGAGCGGTGGCGGCGAGAGGGATTCCTGGTAGGCGCGCTGCGAAAGCTCGGGGCGGTCATCGTCGGCAAGACCCACACCGTCGAGCTGGCCTTCGGAGGAGTGGGGCTGAACCCGAACACCGGCACACCGGTGAATCCCTGGGACGCCGGAGAGCACCGCGTCCCCGGGGGATCATCGGCGGGCGCCGGGGTCAGCCTCTGGGAGGGTTCGGCCCGGATCGCGGTGGGGAGCGACACCGGCGGCTCCGTGCGCATCCCCGCCTCCGCCACCGGGGTGGTCGGCCACCGGCACACCACCGGTCGCTGGCCCACGACCGGCGTTGTACCGCTGTCGACCACCCTCGACACCGTCGGCCTCCTCACCCACACGGCCGAGGACTCCCGCTACGCCTTCCGCGCGATCGACCCCCTTGCCGG
>JAPOOQ010000374.1 GCA_026713345.1 Gemmatimonadota bacterium
ACCCCTCAGGCTGGACGCCGGAGCGCACATCGTGACGCTGGATGACGAGGAAGTCCGGCTCACACCGACCGAATTCCGCCTCTTGCGGACTCTGATGGAGCGTCGCGGCCGCACCCAGAGCCGTCGCCAGCTCCTCACCGAGGCCTGGGACATGGACTCGGTCACGGCGGAACGCCTGCACACCCGCACCGGCGACATGCACGTGCGTCGGCTAAGAGGGAAGCTCGGCTCCGTGGGGGATTGGATCGAGACCGTGCGGGGATTCGGGTACCGGTTTCAGAAGCCCGGCGCCTGACGCGGGGTCCATTACCTCGACCGGCGTCCTCTGCCGCGCCGAAGGACCCGTCGAGGTGCGTGGGCCGTTCGCGTGTGCGCGTCTGGTGGGACAAAGCCCAGAAACTTGCGGGGCTCGAGCCCAAGCGCGGTCGCGGCTGGCACTCCCTGAGGCGCAAGTTCGTGTCCGACCTCATGAATCAGCCGCTCAAGGTGCTCTGCGAGCTGGGCGGCTGGAAGACGCCCCACACGATCCTTCAGTGCTACCAGCAGGCCGACGAGGACCAGCTCAGGCAGGCGCTGGCGGACCGCAGGAAGCCGGTGTCGCGACCCATTTAGCGGGCATAAATAGCGGGCATCGCACTCCCCAAGTCCCGTAAGTTCAATGGGCGCTGACGGATTCGAACCGCCGACCTCCTGCTTGTAAGGCAGGCGCTCTGAACCAACTGAGCTAAGCGCCCCCTTGAACTTACACGATCTGGGTGGAGCGTGTTCGCTAATCGTGCTCGCTAAATGGACTCATGGCGAGCCCCTGCGACGCTCCACGAGCGCTGTGTGAGGCGACGCTCGTCGGCCTGCGAGTAGCATCGGAATCACCCGCCTGGACTGGTCCGCAGGGCTTGGCCCAGCCGCGGCGGGGCTGGTGTGTGCGGCCCGCGAACCCTGCCCGTGCGCCTGTGGTTGAGCGCGGGAGCGCCCGTCGTCATCGCCGGGCCGTATCCCCGGCCGAGTGCGCCGACTAGCGGGTCAAGGCCGCAGCTGCAGGCGCACCCTTTCCCCGCTGATCCAAGTGCGCACCGGGGACGTTGGCCCCTGCGGCCGAGGCCGAGCGGGAGCGCACGCGGCAGGTCGCGCGCATTGGCAACAACCTCGTGTAACCGTGAAGTCACTTTTCCGGTCCGGCTTGGGTCATGGACCGGAATGAGGTGGGAGATCGTCCACCCTCACGAATGGCTGACCTGTTTCGGCTGCCCAGCGAGCCTTCATGGCGAGTACAGTCGCTAAGTCGAGCCCACCTGACAGGACGGCATGGAGATCGAGGCCATCCATACAGATGACGCTCTTGCCCCCTCCGAAGGCGGTGAGCCCATCCGGGGAGAACCCGCTATAGCTCAACAGAAGACCGCGAGACCAGCTCGCCTTGTCCTGTACCTTGGCATTGAATGCACGAAGCGTTGCCGCGTCGACCAAGTTGTTCGCCCACTTTGCTTCGAGTAGATAGGTATCGCTTCCCGAGACGAAACTTCCATCGATCTGCTCGCCCACCAGGCGAAAGGAAGCCCGCGGAGATAGCCCGTACGCATCGAACATGTCCTTCAGAAACCTCTCGAAGGCATAGCCGCGCCGCTGTGGGGCCAACTTGGAAACGTCCAGCAAGCGCTCGGCGAGCGTCGAAGCAGTCGCCTCTTCAATCCGCGATTGAGCGGGGGCGGTGGGAGCCACTTCCGATGTCGGCGGTGTGCCACCGAGCCGTTCAAAGATGCGAGAGAACGCAGCCCGTACCCTCTCGTCGAGTTCCGGGTATCGTGAGTCACGCTGCTAGCGTCACGGTATTCCCAGAGAGCACCCAGCGTATCAAGGGCCGTTTGGGGGTTCGCCTGCCGCAGGTAGTAGCGTAGGCGCTTCGCCTTGCTCTCGCCTTGAACTGCCCAACGGGGATGGTCGATATTGACCCGCAGTTCCTCCCGAAAGAACTCGGCGAACGTTCGATTCGAGAAGTCAAGCACATAGCCGCCTTCCATGCCGAAAACTCTGTCGAGTACCGGCATGTCCATCGCGCGGATTTTCGCGTTCGCTGTTCGGGTCATGTCTGCCTCAAGCCAAGTCGGCTCAGCCAAGCGTCAACCTGCCCGAAGGCGTCCTGCTGCCACTGATCCAAGGTCCGATCCCCGAGCAAATGGGTGCCCTCCACGAACTCTTTGACGCTCCTTGGTCCGAAGTCCTCGACGCTTCGGAACTTGCCGGCGATCAAGCGGTAGCCTTTCTGGGCCGATTCCACGTCGAGAACCAGTCGGGTTGCTTCCACCAGACGGTCGATCCCACCCGGGAAATTTCGGACAGAATAGTAGATGTCGTAGGCGTCCTTGCGTTTCAGACGATTGTCGATGGCGTAGCCCTTCATGGCCAGGAGGGCTGGAATTGACGCTACTGCAATGTGAGCGCGATTTCTCCCACCTCCGGGCATGTGTCCGTCGATGGCGACCATCTGATTGGATATGAGCGCGACCTCGGCGCCGTCCGCGCGCTGGACGGCAAACTCGCTGAGAAGCGGCGGCTTATTCCTTGCGATCTCCGCGTCGCGCGGCATCAGGAAGTCGACGACGATTTCGATGTCGGATCCGCCATCCCGCGCGGGCACGATGCGGACAAGTTGGAAGCGCTTCAGGTGGTCCCGTTGATGGTAGCCATGTGTCTGGAGGGCTTCGACAAGTCGGACATACTCGCCATCGCCCAAGGCGGACGGGTCGAGACCGAGGTCCACATCCAAGGTTCCGCTGTGAGGCATGTCGGCTTCCCTCAGCAACAGCCAAGGCCCGGCGCCGCCTATAACGGCAAACTTGCCCTTGAAGCTACCGAGGATCTGGCCGATCTCGATCAGCACGGATTCGACCGCCGCCGTCGTCCGGTCGTCGTAGTCGCCGGCGGATTGCGGCTCTATCACAGCCATGGAAAGCACTTCGAGGCCAAGTGGTGGGCGGCTTCACGATCTCGATCGCTGCCGAGCCACAGATCGAGGTAGGTTACGATCGGGCTCGTGCAGAATACGCCAGGCATCGGCTGAACAGCGTCCTCGAGTAGACTCTCATCATTCGGGATGTGCACGGTAACATTTGCTCCTTTCTCGACACGAGTGAGCTCCAACGCCTCCTTCAGCATTCGAGCGCCCGGCTCGTCGGCGTAGAAGCTGTAGGTGCTACCCCGGGCGAAGGGCGCGAACCACTGGGCGGCGGAGTTCAGCGAGTACACTGCGCGCGGATGCTGTTGTTCCGCATTCAGCGTGCCTGACAACTGCTTGGTGAACTGCTCGCCATGGAAGAGCGTGTATCCACTGACGTGATGGCCAGCAGGCTTGCGGTATTCCTCGCGCCAGTTCCGCAACAGCGCACCCGGTTGGACAAGGCTGATGCCGTTGCTGTCCTTCTCGATCCATTCCCTTGCGAGCAGGGCCTTGCCAACGTTGCTCACATGGCCGAGGCTCACATTGGCGGCCTCAGCTAGCTCGGCGACGCGCCACGACCGAGCGGGCTCGCGGAGGAGCGCCCGTAGAATTGCGGCCGCTTTCGGGGCGAAGATCGACCTGAGTGCGCGCGTTTCCGACTTGGGCCGGTCTGGGACGGCCAGATCGATGTAGACGTTGTCGAACGCGAGGTGGGCATTCCCGACCAGATCCAGGTAGGCGACGTCGTGATCCAGGCAGATCGACCGGGACGCGGGAGACAGGTAGGGACTCACGAGCATGGGGATCCAACGTCGGTGGGAATCGCCCTGACCGGAATGACCAAGATGGGCCAAGTATCCCTTCAGTTGGTAGACCCCGGATCGGACGAAGCGGGGAGCACCGCTCCGTTTGATTTCGACGACGAGTACATAGGCGTTGCCTCCGTGTTCGAACTCGATATGCCCATCCATGAGATGGCGGCTTCCGAGCATGTCTCCATGGCGAACCGAACCGGCGGCCTGCAGGTTCGGGACATTCGCCAGTAGGTCACGGACCGCGTGCACAGCGTCAAGGCCGAGAGTTTTTTCTGAATTGCGTTTTTTCATCATGTACTGAAAATAACGATTGTGGTGAAAAAATCAATTCTTTTTCACTCATGGACCGTTTTCATCGGAACGCTGAACACCGGGCCAATCGTGAAAACCAGATGGTCCATCACCACGGAATGTAGTCCCTCCGATCCTAGACGACTTGGGTCCGGTGCCCGGCAGGTCACACCCGCCGATACGCCTGAACGGCCTGGCTCTGCGGCACATGAGCAGGCTGCCCACCGCAACCTCTGCTGGGATGCCGGATCCGGCCATCCAGGATCGCGCACGCGAACGCACCCCCCGCGTGACGTGGAGGCGAGGGCGTGGTTCCAGATCTGTCCGGTCGGATGGGGTGCCCTAAGGGATGGGCTGGTCAAGGGTGGACATAGCCGGTTGAATCGGTCACGCGGGTTGCCGTGAGTAGCGGCGCACACGCCCGCCGCGCCCAAATCGAATCGGACAACCTAGCCATCTTTGCCTAGAGAACCAGGATACCAGCATGTAGCCCAACGAAAGACTGGCTTGAGGTCGGCCAAGCTGGGGCGTGCGAGGAGGCGGAAGCCGAGACCTTGATCAGTCACGCGAGACGCTGTGAGCAGCGGCGCCCATGCCCGCCGTGAGGCGGTTGCCCGCCATTTGTTGCCGCTTTCCAGCTATTCCCATACCCTGGAATCAGATGGCGTCGCGGGGCGAGAACGGCAGATCGTGCGGTCCAAGTTGAACTTGGTCGAGTTCTCGCCGTGAAATGCCGGTCCTCCCGTGATACTTACAAGCAGGAGGTCGGCGGTTCGAATCCGTCAGCGCCCATATAGTAGGAGAGCCCCGAAGACGTTTCAGCTGAAACGCGGACCCTCTTCCAATGACCGGAGTGGCCTGTCCGCTCCGCCACCACCGGACTGACCGCGGCCCGCTACCCCCCCGCCACCCTTCCCCTGATCGCCTCCACCGTCACGCCCGTCCGGAACTCGATCAGCCTCTTCCCGTGCTCGATCGCCTCCTCCGCCGGCAGGATGCTGATCCCGTTGATCGTGGCCTTGCCTGCGTCGATCCGCTCCTGGAGTCGCACGTGCCGCGGGTTGTCGTTCATGATGATGGACGTGATGTAGTAGTCGTCGTGGAGCCCCTCGAGCCGCGGGTCCTCGTCGATGCCGAGCACGTCGCGCTGGTAGGTAAGCACGTCCCCATAGTTGTAGTACTCGGGGATGTGCGCGATCCCCACCCCCTCGTCCGCCCACTCGGCCGACAGCTCGTCCGCAACCGCCGCCATCCCGCGCTGGTTGCCCCCCGAATCACCCAGCAGGAAGATCCACTCGAAGCCCTGCGCCTTGAGGCTGATCGCCATGTCGCGCAGCACCGCCATGAAGGTCTCCTGCGAGAAGCGGATGCCGCCCGGGGTGGACGCGCGCTCCGGGTTTCCCGGCTCGATCGTGACGATCGGCGCGACGAGCGTGCCGCCGAGCTCCCGCGCGATCGACTCGCCCATGACGCGCAGCACGTGGTTGTGCTTGCCGGTCGTGAGGTAGGGGCCGTTCTCCTCGATCCCGCCCGTGAGGATGAGCGCGGTGTTGGTGCCGGCCGCCAGGAGGTCGCGCACCTCCAGCATGGTGAGCTCCTCGATCCAGACGTTGTCCGCCGCCGCGATGGGGCGGGGGAAGGTGGCCATGTCCTTCATCTCGCCGTCCTGCGCGAGGAGGGGGACGGGGGTGGGGAGGAGGGGAGCTGGCAGGAGGACCAGCGTGAATGCACGGGCCACGATTCGTCGTATCGTCATTTTGTCATCATCCTGTCGCGTTATCGGAGTTTGCTGTCAGCATTCTGTCCTCGATTTCATCATCATCTCATCACCGTTTCATCATCATGTCATCATTGCGCATCGCGAACGATGCCCGTTCCCATGTCCTGCTGGCGCCCGGGCCCCGCCGGGTCACCCCGCTTGTCATCCCACGTACTCCCGCAGCCTCCCCACCTGCTCCTCATCCCCAAGCACGATGACGTCGTCGCCCGGCTCGAGGACCGTGTCGCCCGGCGGATTGAGCAGCACCTTGTCGGGCGGCGTGCCGTGCTTGCGGATCGCGACAACCAGCAGGCCGGTCTCGTCCAGAATCCGCGCGCCGGCCAGGGTGCTCCCGGCGACCTGTGAACCGGCACCCACCGTGGCGTGGTCCAGGTGCCGGGACAGATGGCTGCCGGGCGCGGTGACGTCCAGGAACGACGCGACGGCGGGACGCACCAGCACGGACGCCACCCAGACCGCGCCGGCCACGTTCGGGCTCACCACATGGTCGGCCCCAGCGCGGCGGATCTTGTCGATCGTGCGCTCCCCC
>JAPOOQ010000375.1 GCA_026713345.1 Gemmatimonadota bacterium
CCGGGTTCCAGGGCGGGCTAACACTCGACCCGGGCCGGCCCATGGAAGTGGTCCTCGCCGCATTCCGGCGGCGACGCCATCCGGGCTGGACCGCGGCGTTCGTGCTTCCCGAAATGTAATGAAAACATTACTAAATGTCGTGTTCTCTTTACCATCCGATCTCTGAAGCGCCGCTCCTCGAACGAACGGCGCACCCGCTACCTGGTGGACCACCAGCCACCACCCCACCGTCCCCCCGTGTCCGGATGAACACGAAACCGATCCACCCACCCACCCTCACCCCGTCGCGCATCCGTCCATAAACCCTTCCCTCACAACCACTTATCCCACGATCCACGGCCAGAGGCGCACTCTGGCCCGTCCGTTGCCCTTCCCAGATGGCAGAATCAACGGCCCCATGCGGGCGGAACGGGAACCGGCCCGCTCCCCCGCGGGGCCCCCGGCCTGGGGAGGCCAAGATGCAGAAGAAGACGGCAGGAAACGAAACGGCTGGACCGGATCGCTCGGAGAAGGTGCTGCGCTGGCTTGCCATGGCGCTGGCAATGGCGTGCTTCGTGGCGGCTGCGGCGTGCGGCGGCGAGGACCGCGGCGGCGAGTCCGGCGACACTCAGGTCATCGACACCTGGGTGGTGGCGCAGGGGGCGGAGCGGCAGGTGGCAGCCGCGGTGAGCGACATCGAACCCGTCACGGTCGATACGGCGCCGAGCCCGCCGAGCGTCCCCGAGGAACCTCGCGCCGTGTCCTACGGTGACGCGGAGGGCGCCTTTCAGGCAGGCAGATACGGAGAGGCCATCGACCTCTTCAGCGCCTACGCCGAGGAGCACCCCACCAATCCGTGGGGGCACTACATGCTCGGACTGTCGGCCTGGAAGGCGGGGCACCTGGACATCTCGGAGACGCACCTCCTGGAGTCGATCGGACTGGCCCCGGACCAAGTCAAGGCCAGGGTGAATCTCGCGCGCGTCCTCATCGAGGCCGGCCGGCCCGGCGAGGCGGTCGAGCAGGCCGCGGCCGCCGAGGAGCTCGACCCGGCCTCGATCCAGGCGAAACGGGTGCACGCCCGTGCCCTGGCCGAGAGCGGCGACCACGACTCCGCGCTCGGCAAGTACGAGGACGCGCTCTGGATCCACCCCGACGACGGCTGGTCGCTGAACAACATGGGATACCTGCTCGTCCAGCTGGGGCGCTACGATGACGCGATCGGCCCCCTGGCGCTCGCCGTCCAGGTCGACAGCGCCAACGTCACCTTCCTGAACAACTTCGGCAGCGCCCTGGAGAGTGCGGGATTCCCCGTCGCGGCGCTCGCCGCCTTCAGATCCGCCGTGGAGGTCGACCCCGGCAGCAGGGCGGCGGAAGGCGCGCAGCGGCTGGAAGCGCGGATCGCTCCGGACGCGGTCCCGGCCGTGACCAGGACCGAACTGGCGCAGGCCTACCGTGAGGAGCTGATCATCGGATCCTCGGCGCGCAGCGACAGTGCCGGGCGCTGGTTTCCACAGGGCGCTCAGCCCTTCGGCCGCTAGCGGGCATGGCACCCCGTCCCCCGCCTCGCTAGCCTATGGATTGACGAATCGACCATGGGCGCGGGGCGGGACAGGTGACCGAAAAGAAGAAACTCCAAACGGCCAGGGTCTGGCGCGAGGCCAGGGAGATCATCCGGCAGAATCGCCGGAAGGTCGCCTTCGGCCTCATCGTCATGACCATCGGCCGCATCGCCGGGATGGCTGTTCCGGCATCGTCCAAGTTCCTTATCGACGATGTGCTGACCGGCGGCCGCACCGACCTCCTCCTCCCGCTTGCGCTCGTCGTCGCGGCGGCCGCCCTCACCCAGGGCGGCACTTCCTTCGCACTGTCCCAGATCCTCGGGGTCACCGCCCAGCGCGCGATCACCGAGATGCGCAAGACCGTCCAGGCCCACGTCGCGCGCCTCCCCGTCAACTACTTCGACTCCACGAAGTCCGGCGTCCTCATCTCGCGCATCATGACCGACGCGGAGGGGATCCGGAACCTGGTCGGGACGGGACTGGTGCAGCTCACCGGCGGCGTGATGACGGCGGCCCTGTCGCTCTGCGTCCTGCTCTACCTGAACTGGTCGCTCACCCTGTACACGATCGCGGTGCTGGTCGTTTTCGGGGGCTCGATGGCCGCGGCCTTCCGGCGTCTGCGGCCCCTCTTCCGCGAGCGCGGCAGGATCAACGCCGAGGTGACCGGCAGGCTGGGCGAGAGCCTGTCCGGGGTGCGGATCGTCAAGGCCTACACCTCCGAGCGCAAGGAGGACCGGGTCTTCGCGAAGGGGGCGCACCGGCTGCTGCGCAATGTGGCCAGGGCGGTGACCGGCATTTCGGCGGTGTCGGCCTTCTCGTCGGTCGTCCTGGGCGCGGTCGGCACCATCGTGATTCTCGTCGGAGGAAGGGCGGTCGCGGGCGGCGCCATGACCCTGGGCGACCTCATCATGTACATCTTCTTCACCGGCTGGATGATCAATCCGCTGGTGCAGATGGCCAACATCGGCACGCAGATCACCGAGGCGTTCGCCGGCCTCGACCGCATCCGCGAAATCCGGTCGATGGCCACCGAGCTGGACGGGGACCGGGAAAAGCGACCGCTCGACCGTACCGACGGGCACATCGTCTTCCACGACGTCTGGTTCTCCTACAGCGAGGACTTGCCGGTCCTGAAAGGGGTCTCGCTGGACGCGCCACCGGGCTCCACCACCGCGCTGGTGGGCTCGTCCGGCTCCGGCAAGAGCACGCTGGCGAGCCTGGTCCTCTCCTTCAACGCGCCCGACTCGGGCCGCATCCTCGTGGACGGGCGGGACCTGTCCGGGATCCGCGTGGCGGACTACCGGCGCCACGTCGGGGTGGTGCTCCAGGACAACTTCCTCTTCGACGACACGGTCGAGTACAACATCCGCTACGGGCGGTCCGGCGCCACCCGCGAGGACGTCGTGCGGGCCGCGAAGCTCGCCCACTGCCACGACTTCGTCACCGCCTTCCCCGACGGGTACGACACGGTCATCGGCGAGCGCGGGGTGAAGGTGTCGGGCGGCCAGCGCCAGCGCCTGGCGATCGCGCGCGCCATCCTGGCCGATCCGCGCATCCTGGTCCTCGACGAGGCCACCTCCAGCCTCGACTCCGAGAGCGAGGCCCAGATCCAGGAGGGGCTCAGTACCCTGCGCAGCGGCCGCACCACATTCGTCATCGCGCACCGCCTTTCCACCATCCGCAGCGCCGACCAGATCCTCGTCGTCGAGGACGGGCGCGTCGTCGAGCGCGGCCGCCACGCCGAGCTCATGGCGCTGGATGGGCGCTACCGCGAACTTCACGACCGCCAGCACACGATCGAGATGAACCGCTTCGTCAACCCGGGTGAGGAGCTGGTCCCGGCCGCCGCGAGGCGAAAGCTGTAGGGAGTTGCCCGTGAAGCCGCGTCCCGCCGATCCCGCCGCCTCCGACCGCGAGGCCGGCTTCGAGGTAGGGGACGACTTCCGCCGCTTCTCGCAGAAGGACGACATCTTCTGCCGCTCGTTCTGGGATCCGGAGGTGCGGTCCGACCGTTCCGACATGTTCTACGAGACCTACCGGACGCCCAGGATGACGTGGCGGTCCGCCGACGGCTTCACGCAGCGCGACTACGCGCTCCGCAACGCGTCCTGGCACGTGACGGACATCTTCGCGGAGCTGCGGGGGGACGCGGACCGGCGCGAGGGGTTCCTGGACCCTTACTCCGCCATCCGCGACGGGCCCGGGAGCGCGGCGGAGGTGGCCTCGCCGGAGGAGATGGCCCGGGAGGTGAAGCACGCGGCACGCACGCTGGGCGCCGACCTCGTCGGGATCACGGGGTACGATGAGCGCTGGGCCTACACGCACGCCTACAGCCGCGAGACCGAGACCGAGAAGCCGCAGGAGGTCACCGGCGAGCTCGAAAACGTGATCGTGATCGCCCAGTCGATGGACCGGGAGCTGCTGCGCACCGCCCCCTCCGCGCTCAGCGGCGCGGCCACCGGCGCGACCTACTCCCGCGACACGATCGTGCTGCTCGCGATCGCGCAGTACATCACCAACCTGGGGTACCGCGCGGTCGCCAGCATGAACGACACGGCGCTGGCCATCCCGCTGGCGATCAAGGCGGGGCTCGGCGAATACGGCCGCCACGGCTTGCTGATCACCCGTGAATTCGGCCCGCGCGTGCGCCTCGGCAAGGTCTTCACCGACATGCCCCTTGCCCACGACCGGCCGTTCCGCTTCGGCGTGCGCGAGATGTGCGAGGTGTGCCGCGCCTGCACCGAGGCGTGCCCGGCCCGGGCAATCGCGGGCGGGGAGCCTTCCGCCCACGTCCACAACCGCTCCAACATCCAGGGTGTCCGCAAGTGGACCACGGACGCGGAGAAGTGCTTCCGCTTCTGGGCCAACCAGAACACCGACTGCGCGATCTGCGTCCGAGTCTGCCCGTACAACCGGACCTACGACGGCTGGCCGAGCCGGGCGTGGCGATGGCTCGCGGGGACGAGGCTGCGGCGGCTGGCCCTCTGGCTGGACCGAATCAGCGGCCGGGGCAGGCGACTGGCGCCTTCGCGCTGGTGGAATGCCGCCCGGTCGCACAATTTATAGTTCAACCGCTGCGAACGGAGGCACGAAGATGAAGCAATTCCCGGCTGCCAACGCGGCGCTTCGCCGCTCACACGGGTTTGCCCGCGGACTGCTGGGCGCCGCCACGCTTCTGGCCGGCGCCGCCTGCTCGCCCGGTGACCCCGCCGCCGACCCCTCCGCGGCCAGCTACGCGGACCTCGAGACGCTCTTCGCCGATTGGCGCGAGTTCGAGGCCCCGGATTTCGTGGACGGAGTGCCGGACTATTCGGAGGGCGCGATGGCCATCCGGCACGCCATGCTGCCCACGATGCGGGCGCGGCTTGACGCGCTGGATCCGAGCGACTGGCCGGTCGCCCGGCAGATCGACTGGCACCTGGTGCGCGCCGAGATGAACGGGCTCGACTTCGACCACCGCATCCGCCGGCCCTGGGCCCGCGACCCCGCCTTCTACGTGATGATCCACGCGGCACAGAGCGATGTCCCCGCGCACGAAGGCGCCGTCATCCACGGCTGGATCGACCTGTGGACCTACGACCAACCGCTGTCGGCGGAGGACGCGCAGGAGCTGGCGGACCGGATCGGGGCCATTCCCGCGGTCCTGGAGCGGGCGCGCGCCAACCTGACGGGGGAGGCGCACGACCTCTGGGTCGCGGGGCTGCGCACTTTCCGCGGGCAGGCGGCCGATCTGGACGCCTTCGCCGAGCGGGTGGGCGGCACGAGCCAGGCGCTGGACGCGGCGATCGCGGCCGCGCGGACGGCGACCGGGGAGTTCCACGACTGGCTCGAGAGCGAGGCGGCAACCCGCAACCGGCCGTCGGGGATCGGGCAGGAAAACTACACCTGGTACATGCGCAACGTGCACCTCGTCCCCTTCTCCTGGGAGGAACAGGTGACGCTGATGCGCAGGGAACTCGCGCGCGCACACTCCTCGCTCCGGTTGGAGGAGCACCGCAACCGCGGCCTTCCGGAACTCGACCGAATCCAGACTGCGGAGGAGTACGACGAGCGGCTCAACGCGTCCGTGACCGAATACATGGCCTTCCTTGAGGAGAACGCGATCCAGAGGGTCGAGAGCTGGATGGATCCGGCCCTGCGCGCGAAGAACGGCTCCTTCACGCCGGCCGCCCCCGGGGAGATCCGCAACTTCTTCCAGGAGGTGAACTACCGCGACCCCGTGGTGCTGAGGTCGCACCTGCACCACTGGATCGAGTTGGCGACTATGGTCGAGGAGCCGCACCCGAGCCGGGTCCGCAGCGTCCCGCTCCTCTACAACATCTGGGACGCGCGCTCCGAGGGGCTGGCGACCGGGATGGAGGAGATGATGATGCACGCGGGGCTCCTGGACGACAAACCCCGGTCCCGCGAACTGGTGTGGATCATGCTGGCGCAGCGCGCGGCCCGCGCCCTCAGCGGCCTCCAGCTGCACGGCAACGTCTTCGACATGGAGGAGGCGGTCGCCCACGCCACCGAGTGGACCCCGCGCGGATGGCTCCCCGATGCGGCCCTCGTACGCAACGAACAGCACCTCTACCTGCGCCAGCCCGGCTATGGTACCAGCTACCTCACCGGCAAGATCCAGATCGAGGAACTGATGGGGGAATGGGCGCTCCAGGAGGGCGACTCGTTCACGATGCAGCGCTTTTTCGACGAGTTCTTCGCGTCGGGCGTCATTCCCGTGGTCTTGACCCGGTGGGAGATGACTGGGGACATTGATGAATTGCTGACGATGCGCTGATCGGGTGCCGAGTGTGTCGCGCCTTGCCGGAAACGAGTGCCTGCGCCAAATATAGACAACATCGATTTACGACCAGAGGAGTAGAGGAGGCCGTAGCATGCGACGACGCGACTTCATCAGGACGGGAACCATTTCGGGGGTTCTGGCTGGAAGTGGAGCCCTCGCCGCTTCGGCGCATCCTCTGGCTGCTTTCGCCGCCCCCGGGCGCCGGACCGCCGACGGCGATGTGCGCCTCAACTCGAACGAAAACCCGCTGGGCATTTCGCCGCGCGCCCGTGAGGCGCTGGTCGAGGCGATCACACTGGCCAACCGGTACCCCTCCGCGCAGCACGGGGCGCTGGTCTCCAGGCTGGCCGCCGCGCACGAAGTGGCGGACAACCAGGTGGTGCTGGGCACGGGGTCGGCGGAGGTGCTGCAGATGGTGGTGCAGGCCTTCGGGGCGCCGCGAGCCAAGCTGGTGATGGCCGACCCGACCTACGAGGCCGTGACCAACTACCAGCGCACGGAGGCGTACGAGCTGGTCAAGGTGCCGCTCACGAGCAGCTACGAGCACGACCTCGACCGCATGCGGGAGGCTGCCGAGAGCTCGGGGCACCCCGCGCTGGTCTACCTGTGCAACCCCAACAACCCGACCGCGACGGTTACTCCCAGCGCCGAGATCGACGCCTGGATCGCCGATGCGCCCGAGCACGTAACTTTCCTGTCCGACGAAGCGTACATCGAGTATGTGGACGACGACCGGATGTGGAGCTCTCTTCCCTGGATCGCGAAGAAACGAAATGTGGTGGTGGTCAGGACCTTCTCGAAGATCTACGGACTGGCCGGACTCCGGCTGGGCTACGGGATCGCGCACCCCGACACCGCGGCCCGTCTCTCCGACTTCGCGTCCCGAAACAACGTGAACCAGCTTGCCATCGCGGCAGCGGACGCCTCGTTCCGCGACGAAGGGCTGATGACGAAGAGCCGCGAGGTGAACCGCCAGTCGCGCGACATGGTCGAGGCCACCCTTGACGAACTGGGACTGGATCGTATGCCCACGCAAGCTAACTTTCTCATGCACCGTATCAACGGGGATCTGGCCACCTATCGCAACAGGATGGCCGACGTCGGGTTCCTCGTAGGACGGGACTTTCCGCCCAAGCTGGACTGGAACCGGCTTTCCTTCGGTCTCCCGGAGGACATGGGGCGGTTCTGTGACACTCTGCGGGACTTCCGCAAGAAAGGATGGATCTGATGGTGAGAAGCACACCGACAGTGTTCGCCGCCCTGCTGGCCCTGGCGCTGGCGCTACCAGCGGCGGCATCGGCCCAGGGGACCCTGGAGGGCCGGATTACGATCGCCGGATCGACTACTCCCCTCGCCGGGGCACAGGTCAGCATTCCCAGCCTGAGCATGGGCGGGAGCAGCGGACCCACCGGTATCTATTCGGTCGGCGACATTCCCGCCGGCACCCACGAGGTCGTGTTCACCCTGATCGGCTTCCAGGAGGAGCGCCGGCAGGTCACGATCGCCGACGGCCAGACCGAACGCCTCAACGTCTCGCTCGCCGAACGCGCGCTCGTGGTCGGGGGGCTGGTGGTGGTGGGCACGCGGGCACAGCCCCGAACGGTGACCCAGTCGCCGGTTCCGGTAGACGTGATCCCCAGCGGGGACATCATAAACCAGGGGGCGACCGACTTCGCCGATCTGCTGCGCAACGTCAACCCGTCGTTCAACGTGAACATCCAGCCGATCAGTGACGCGGCCACCTTCGCACGGCCCGCCAACCTGCGCGGCCTCGCCCCCGACCACACCCTGATGCTGGTCAACGGGAAGCGGCGCCACCGCACCGCGGTCATCACCTGGTACGGCAACGGCCTCGCCGACGGCTCCCAGGGCCCCGACATCGCACTCATCCCCGGCATGGCGCTCAGGCAGGCCGAGATGCTGCGCGACGGCGCGTCCGCCCAGTACGGCTCCGACGCGATCGCCGGCGTGATGAACTTCGCGCTGAAGGACGCCCGCTCCGGCGGCATGATCGAGTACAAGACCGGTGGCAACCTGTTTGGCGACACCAGCGAGCAGCTGGAGCGCGGCATCCTTCCCGGTGACGGGGAGATGCACACGATTTCGGGCAACATCGGCCTGCCGCTCGGCGAAACCGGCTTCCTCAACCTGACCGGCGAGTACGGCAACGCCTTGCCCACCGACCGTAGCGTGCAGCGCACCGATGCCCTCGCGCTGATCAACCAGGAGAAGAACTCCAGCGTGCGCACCCCCGCGCAGATCTGGGGCGCGCCCGAAGTTTCCGACGAGATCAAGCTGTGGGCGAACGCCGGTCACAACTTCGACGACTACACGCAGCTCTACTCGCACGGCAACTACGTCAGCAAGCAGGTCGAGGGCGGATTCTACTTCCGGAACCCGAACACGCGCAGCGGCGTCTTCGGCACCAGCAACGAAGCGGGCGAATCGATCCTGTTGGTCGGCGACATGCTGGCCGCGGCGGATCCCGACAACGTCCCCGTCGGGGCGGCGATGTGTCCCGAGGTCCGCGTCGTCGGCGGCGTCGTCGACACGAGCGATGAGGAAAACGAAGCGAACTGGCGGCAGGTCCTGAACGACCCCAACTGCTTCACCTTCCAGAAGATCTTCCCCGGCGGGTTCACGCCGCAGTTCGGCGCCAACGTGATCGACGCGTCGGCGGTGGTGGGGCTGAAGAGAACCAGCGGCGACCTCTCCTGGGACGCCAGCGGGTCCTGGGGCAAGTCCAACATGGACTTCTACATGTACAACACGGTCAACGCCTCGCTCGGGCCGAACCAACCGTGCAGCGACGAGGGCACTTCGCCGGCCGTTCCCGACCAGCAGTGCACCCCGTACTTTGAGCCGGGGATCTACGACCAGCAGGAAATCAACGCCAACCTCGACCTCTCCTACGCGATGAGTGAGACGATGAACATCGCGGGCGGCGCCGAGTTCCGGCGCGAGGGCTTCGAGATCATGGAAGGCAGCCGGGAGTCCTGGACGGAGGGTCCGCTGGCGACCCAGGGGTTCACCCCGGGTTCCAACGGATTCACCGGCTTCGGGCCGCTGACGGCGGGGAACTGGACCCGCACGAACTTCGCGGCCTATGGACAGGTCGATTTCAAGGAAGTGGACAACAAGTGGCTCGTGGACGTGGCCGGCCGAGTGGAGAACTTCTCGGACTTCGGGCTGACGATCAACGGGAAGGTGGCAGCGCGTGTGAGCCTCAGCGATGCCGTGGCGCTGCGGGGCGCAGCCAGCACCGGCTTCCGGGCGCCCACCCCCGGACAGCAGAACGCTTTCAACATCTCCACGATCTATGACCCCGACATCATGGACCTCACCAACAACGGCACGATTCCTTCGACCTCGGATCTGGCGAATTTGTACGGGGGTGAGGCCCTGCAGCCGGAGAAGTCCGTCAACCTCTCGCTCGGTTGGGTGTTCGAGCAGGACAACTTCCACCTCTCGACGGACTACTTCCTGATCAACGTGTCCGACCGTCTCACCACCAGCAAGAACTTCGAGCTGAGCACCGCGGACATCGACCGGCTCCTCGACGAGGGCATCATCCGGCCGGGCGGCGTGCTGAAGCGCTTCCGGTTCTTCATCAATGACTTCGCGACGCGGACTCAGGGCATCGACCTTGTGGCCGCCTACGCGGTGGAGAGCGAGCGTGGCGTCACCAACCTGACCTCGGCCTGGAACTGGACCACCACCAGTGTCACGCAACACAACGACGAGACGCTGAGCGATCTGCGCATCCGGATCCTGGAGGAGGGACTGCCCAACCTGCGCGGCAATGTGGCCGTGAACCACGAGTTCCCGGCGGGGACCCGCGCGCTGGTGCGCGCCAGCTACTGGGGCGGCTACTTCGACGGCGAGACACCGTACTACGAGGACAGCCCGAGCGAGACCATCGACTACCCGGGCCGCATGCTTGTCGATGTTGAGGCGGCACACACGTTCATGGACAGCTACACGCTCACCATCGGCGCCCAGAACGTGCTAAACACCCTCCCGGCGGAGTATCCCGGGGCGGCCGATGGCGTCGGCAACCGGTACGGCCAGTTCACGCCGTTCGGCTTCAACGGCACCTTCCTCTACACGCGGCTGAGCTACAGCTGGTAGACCGATGACTGAGTGATCCGCCCGGAGCGGCAACGCTTCAGGGGCGCGAAAGAGGGCCCCGGTCCGGTGCGAGCCGGGCCGGGGCCTTTTTGCTCGTGGAATCAGTCCCCCGCTGCATTCGGTGCCACGCGGGGATCATCCACGGATTGCCTTGCGGTCAGAAGGGACAGACTTCCCTGGCAATTGGCGTGCCGACCTCGCTCTGCAGCCGAAAACGATGCACAAAGTCGAGATCCAGCTCGTCGGACGAGATCCCGTGCAGCTCGCCGCCAGGGCCGATCTCCACCCTCCGCAGGCCTACCGGAGCGGTCACCGTGGCGCGGTATCGCCCGCAGTTGTCCAGGACATCCCAGGTCGATCCGCTCTCCGCTCCGGTCTCTTCGCGCTGCGCCCACAGCCATCCCTC
>JAPOOQ010000376.1 GCA_026713345.1 Gemmatimonadota bacterium
CAGGCCGGCCAGCGCCCGGTTGACGTCGCCCAGCGTCGCGGTGCCGTACACTTCCGGCTCCCGGACTCCGAGCAGATTCAGGTTGGGGCCGTGAACGACGGCAATCCTCACGGACGATCCTTTCGCGCGGCTAGCCCGTGGACAGGACCCGCGCGGCATTCGAGCGGCGATCCATCCGCGTTTGGCCGCTCCGTCCACTCGGCCACACTGTAATGTATGCTTTACGAAACGTCATGTTCTCTTTACAGTTCACGTCTTCGAGGCTGTGCTCTTCGTTCCCTCCCGGACGAATAGCGCGCTGCTATTCGCCTCTCAGGGCACCCTGCCAACGCGGCGCCTCCCCGCCAAGCCGCGCCAGAAAGGTAGATTTCATTGCCCGAAGGGTCAACGGACAACGGGTCTTTCGTCCCCCGGCGCGCGGTCGGACGAGAACGCACCGCCTCCGGTGATTGCGGCAGGGTATCCCGTCCACGGCCTTGAATTGTTAGCTTCCCTCTCCCTGCAAGGAGGTGAAGCCTGCCATGATGCAGCAACTGAGGAACAGCACGAAGTGGATCATGATCCTGGTCGCCCTGGCTTTCGTGGGGCTCATGGTCTTCGAATGGGGGATGGACATTTCCGGCCGCTCGGCCGGATCCGTGGGGGAGATCGGCCGCGTCAACGGGACGCCCGTCCCCTTCGACCGGTACCAACTCACGTACCGCAACATCTACGAGCAGACGGCGTCCCTTCAGGAGGACCCCATCACGAACGCCCAGAACTCGCAGCTCGAAGACGAGGCCTGGGAAGAGGTCGTGAGGGCCATCCTCATCGAACAGGAGCTTGAACGCCGCGGGATCCGCGTCACCGACGAGGAGCTGAGAAGCGCGGCCCTCTTCAGTCCGCCGCCGAATCTCATGGAAAACCCGACCTTCCAGACCGACGGCCAGTTCGACCTCACCCGGTACCAGGAGTGGGTTGCCGGTGCGGCTCCCGACATACTGCTTCAACTGGAGGCCCTCTACCGCGACATCATCCCGCGCGGCAAGCTGGCGCGCCAGGTCGGGTCCGGCATCCACATGTCGGACAGCGAACTGTGGGACCTGTACAAGCAGGAGAACGAAACGGCCAGCGTGAGCTACGTCGCCTTCGAACCGCTGTCCCGCGTCGCCGACGACCAGTTCGAGATCACTCCGCGAGAGATCTCCGACTACTACCGGGAAAACCGGGAGTCCTTCTTCATCCCGGCCAGCGCCACGGTCGTGTCGGTGTCCATGAGCAAGGCTCCTACCCCGGCCGACACGGCCGCGGTGCTGGCCAGGGCCGGGGAACTGATGCAGTCGATCCTCGACGGGGAGGATTTCGCCGATGTTGCGATGCGCGAATCGACCGGGCCCACCGCCGCCGGGGGGGGGGACCTGGGAGGGGTCGCCAAGGGGGCGATGGTGCCCAGCCTCGATTCGGTCGTCTTCAGCCTCCGGCCGGGCCGTGTGTCGGAACCGGTCTCGACCTCGTTCGGCGTCCATCTGCTCGAGGTGACGGAGCGCTGGAGCCAGGACTCCGCCCAGGTGCGCCACATCGTGCTCGACATCGTTCGCACCGAGGACTCCGAGTTCGCGCTGTTCGCCATGGCGGATTCCTTGGAGGAGGTCGCGGAGTCCATGTCCCTGGCCGAGGCGGCCACCCTCCTCGGGATCGAAGCCGACACGCTGGAGCTCACCGAGACACGGCCGTTCGTCCCCGGGGCCGGTGATGTCGCGGAGGGCGGAGAGTGGATCTTCGAGCCGGAAACCTCGCTGGGAGAGGTCAGCCCGGTCTTCGAAAACCGGCTGGCATTCTATTCGCTGGAACTGGTGTCCTACGATCCGGCGCGCTACCAGACCGAAGACGAGGCGCAGTCGGCGATACGCGGGTACATCGGTGTCGACAAGCGGATCGAGGTGGCGGCCGAGGAGGCCCGTGAATTGGTGGACGAGGTGCGGTCGGGCCGCTCCCTCTCGGAGGTCGCGCTGGAGTTTGCGGTCGAACTGCGGGATACCGACCCCTTCACACGCAACGATTTCGTCCCCGGGCTCGGCCGCTTCAACGCGGCGGTCGGTGCGTCATTCGGGCTGGAGGTCGGCGAAGTGTCGGACGTGGTCGAAGCGAACCAGAACGTGTTCGTGATCGAACGCACGGCGTTGCAGCCGGCGGACAGCGTCGCCTGGATGGCGCAAATGGATCTTCAGCGCCAACAGCAACTCCTCATCCTCCGGCAGGCCCGGCTCAACCTGTGGATCGAGGCCCTGCGGCAGTCGGCCAACGTTGTCGACCGGCGTGAGCAGGTGTTGGTCCCGGCGGACGAGCAGGAGGTAGCGGGCCCGCTCCGGTAGCAGTCCCTGGATAGTCGCCGCGTCGGGCCGCCCGAGTGCAGCGGGGACTTGTTCCGCAAGCTGCCGGGGTCAGCCCGTGGTCAGCCGGCGGGGCGTGCCCTCGTCCTGCGCTTCGGGTTCCCGGGGGAGCGGCTTCTCCTGGGGGGGCGCCGCAATTTCCTTGTCGACGCGCACCGAAGATTCGACTTCGCGGATCGACGACTTGAACTCCCTGATTCCCTTGCCCAGCGAGGTACCGATCTCGGGGAGCCGCTTCGCCCCGAAGACAAGCAGCACCACCAGCAGCATCACGATCATCTCCACCGGGCCAAAATTGAATGGCATTGTCGTCTCACCTCCGTGTGCCCGAGACCGCGGCGGGACCCTCCCCATGACCGCAGGCGCGCCCCGGTATGAAGGGACAAGCTAACGCAATCCGGCGCCGGGGCAAAAGCCGGGCGGCTACAGCCAGGAGCGCAGGATCACCGCGACTATGATGATTCCGACCAGCGTCAGGACGTTGAGAACGAACGAAATCGGTCCCAGGGTGAAGGTCACCGCGACCAGGTCCACATAGAACGGACCGATCATCGAGGACACCGAGCTGGTCAGGAAGGAGCGGGCCGCGCTCTCGGGCAGGAAGTTCTCGGCAAGCTTCGTGAGGAGCCCTCCGAGGAACATCCCCACTGCGAGCGCGGCGAACCCGCGGGCGATTCCACGTTTCCTTAGTGGTTGCATGCCGACTACCTCGACCGGTCCATCACATGGAGGACGGCGTCGCGCAGCGCGTCGAGCGCCGGCCCCGGTGTCAGCCCGCGGATCGCGGCCTCCGCCGAATGCGCGTACTCCATCGCCTTGCGGCGCGCGTACAGCAGCCCGCCGTTCCGTCTCACGAGTTCGATTGCGTTTTCGACCTCCTCGTCACCCGGTTCCACGAGCGTGAAGAGGTGCCGGATCTGATCGGCTTCCGCCGGCGCCATTTCACGCAACGCGCCCACCAGAGGAAGCGTCACCTTTCTGCCCCGCAGGTCGAGCCCCGCCGGCTTTCCGGTCACGCTCTCGGTCCCCTCGTAGTCGAGCATGTCGTCGGTGATCTGGAAGGCCATCCCGAGCGCGTGGCCGTAGCGCCGCAGCTCGGCGCGGTGGGAGGGGCTGCCCGCCAGGGCGCCCAGCTCGCACGCGGCCGACATCAGCGAGGCCGTCTTGGCGTCGATGAGCCGGAAGTACTCGGCTTCGGAGTAGGTGACGTCGTCGTAGGCGAGAAGCTGGCGCATCTCCCCCACGCTCATCCGGTTCGCTGCCGACGCCAGCACCCGGACCGCTTCGAGGTCGCCCAGCCGGGCCAGCTCCGTCACGGCGCGGCTGTACAGGTAGTCGCCCAGAATGATGGCGATCTGGTGCGACCAGGCAGAGTTGACCGTCGGCATGCCGCGCCGGAGCACCGAGTGGTCGACCGCGTCGTCGTGGACCAGGGTTGCGATGTGCACCAGTTCGACGACAGCGGCGAGCGTCAGTGCGGAACGCGGCCTCTTCCCCTCGATGTCGCTCGAGAGAAGCACGAGCGTCGGCCGGAACAGCTTCCCGGGGACCCTCATGAGGTAGTCGTTCACCTCGTTGACCATGTTAAAGTCGGCCACCGCGATGCGGCCGAGCTCCTCCATCACCCGCTCCAGGCGTTCCCGCACCGGAGCCCTGATCGCGCGCAGGCCGACCGGAGTGCTCTGGGCGGCTGTAGTGTGGTTCGTCATCGGCTGTCTGTCGGCACCGGGCGCGACGCGCCACCCCGGCGCCTTCCCGCGACAACAATCGCGGAGTCTGGAGGAACGTCCACGCGGCGGACGGAAAAGGTTGCGACCACCGCGGACCAACATGGAAAGGTAGCGACTGAGCGCCGCGATCACACGCTCAGCCGGCGGCGACGGTCATCCAGGCGTCCACTCTGCGGCCCAGAAGCCGCTCGTCCGACCAATCGCGAATGCGCATCGCCCGCACGGCCGCGGGAGACGCGAGCGCATCGGGACCCAGGCCGATGACCTCGGTTCCGTTCACCCGGCCACCGAGCCGGGACACCTCACGTTCGATGGTGGCGAACACGTCCACCGGGTCGGTCGCCGCCGGGTCCTCCAGGTTCATCGAGATCTGGGTGCGGCCCTGCGCACGCAGGTGAAAGGCGAGCGCCCTGAGCCCCCGGAATCCGCCCCCGGCCTCGCGGATTTCCGCCGCGATGCGCTTCGCCGCCTCGTAGGACAGGCCTTCCACATCGACGTTCCAGGCGAGCAGCACCGCACGCGCCCCCACGCACACCGCTCCCCCGGACGGGTGCGCGAAGCGGTGGAGGGCGGACGCGCCCCCTTCCCGGCCGGGAAGGTCAGCCCGGCCACCGTGGCCGCGCCCCTCCCGCAGGGCCTCGAAACCGCCCCGGCGCACGCTGGCCAGGGTGCGCCCGGGCGGCTTCGAGGCCCGCGCGTAGAAGTACACCGGGAGGCCCAGTGCAGCGATCCGCGCGCCGGCACGGCGCGCGGATCGCACCGCGTCCTCCATCTCCAGCCCATGGAGCGGCACAAAGGGAAGCACATCCAGGGCGCCGACCCGGGGATGCACGCCCTGGTGCCCGCGCAGGTCGATCCGCTCCAGCGCCAGCCGCGCGGCCGTCACCGCTCCGTCCTCCACCGCACCCGGCGCTCCGATGACCGTGACCACCGACCGATGGTGATCCGGGTCCATCGTGGTGTGCAGCACCTCGCACCCGGCCCGCACGAACACGTCACGGACGCCCTCCACGAAGCCCGGATCCCGGCCTTCGCTGAAGTTGGGGACGGTCTGCAGAACCGGGGTCATGCCCCGCGGCTGCCCCGGCGCTGCGCCGCACTCGGTGCGACGCGGGAACTATCCACGGCCTGCCAGGCCCCCACCGGCGGGGCTCATCCTCGGATTGCCCGCCTGCGTCTGATAGGCCCAGTCGAAGATCACCAGCTCCCTGCCGTCCTGATCGAATCCCATGATGTTCGCCCGGATCGATCCGAATCGGATCTCGCCGTCGTCCCCGGGCACCCGAAACATGTAAGTGTACCCCGCCAGGAATTCCACCTGGCTCGTGGAATACCCGCTCGTCGGCGCCAGCTCCCACGAAACGCAGTCCTCGTCGGCGCCCGGCCCGCATTTCAGGCTCGTTGTCGGGCAGACCTCCGGGTAGATCCGCACCCCCGAGGCGGGCACGACCCGGACGCCATCCATGTCCGACTCGATCCGGAAGTGCCGGTCACGCCGGTTGCCGTCCATGACCGCTTCGAGCTCCTCGGCCTCCCGGAAACGGAAACCCGATCGCTCGGGGTCGTCGCGGTGCGAATAGATCACCTCACCCGTGTAGTCGGGTCTCGGGGTGCAGGCCACGACCTGGCTCGCGTCGCTCTCGTGGCCCTGATCGTCCACCGAGGTCACGTAGTAGGTGTAGGTCAGGCCGTTCTCGGCCCGGAGGTCGATGAAGCCGGGCGAGTCCGTCTCCCCCAGAAAGAAGTCGCCGTCGGTGTCCGCAAGATAGACGCGGTACGCCGCGAAGTCCGCCTCGCCCGCCGCCGCGTTGTCCCAGTGAACGTACGCGGAGTTGTCCAGCGCCACGGAGGTCACCTCCTCCGGAACGGCCGGCGGAATCGGATCCGGAACGTGTACCTCGACGGAGTAGGAGCTGGCCGTCTCCAGCCCCGTTTCCTCGTCGTAGGCCGAGACGTAGTACTCGTACGTCACCCGCGGCAGCACGTTCACGTCCCGGTAGACGCAGTCCCCGTCGATGCAGCTGGTGACCTCGGCGATGAAGAAGTGCTCGCGATCGCTGGCCCTCTTCCCGTAGACCAGAAACGTCTCGCCGTTCCAGCCCGCACCGGTACGCCAGTGGATGTCGACCCCTCCGGCGTAGTAGTAGGCATCGAGGTCCCTGGGTGCGGAGGGTTCGTCCACCACCACCAGCAACTCGCTGTCACAACCGGCCAGGGCCAGGGTAGCCAACATCGCCAGCCTCAAACGTCCGATACAGTGTCTCATACTCTTCTCTCGCTTCTGGATGTCCTCGTGCGGGATTCGATGGGACTCTGCCGCACCGCCCCGGGACACAGAGGATGCACGAGGCGTACCACAAGTTCATGCTGTTGCAGCATCGGAGTTTATCGTCGGTGAGCGGCGGCGGAATGTCCCACCCGGGGGACGCGGCTGACTCACAGCCGCGTCACGCCGTCAGCGCCGCTGGCGGTCCAGCGCGGTCCGCTGCTCGTAGTCGAAGTGGAGGTCGCGGTTGTCCGACAGGGCCACCTCGAACACGAAGCTCCAGTTGCCGGTTGGCGTCTGCCTGAAGGAGAAGTTCGCGTCCCAGCGGTGCAGGTCGCGCTCAAGGCTGATGGTGTGGTCGTTGAAGACCCCGGCCTGCACATCGTAGGAACTGCGCCAGCGCACCGACCACTTTTCCGTCGGGTCGAAGGCGAGTGAGGTCTGCAGCATCTGGCTGCCGCCGAAGTCCACGCCCCGGTTGCGCGAGAGCGAGTACGAAATGGACGCGTTCCAGTCCCCCACCCCACCCCGCCGCCGGCTCTGCTGCGCCCGGCCGGGGGATCGCCCACGCCCCGGCACGACGGTGGCCTCACCCATGTCCTCGGTTTCGAAACCGGTCGGATCGGCGAAGGGATCCTCCTCCGCTCCGAAGACACCGGTTTCCTCTTGCTGGAACAGCTGCTGGTCCTCCTCCGGCTCCTCCTCGGCCCCGGACTCCGCCCCGGTCTCGCCCCCGGCCGCCTCCGCCGAATCCGGAGCCTCCCCACCCCGCCCGCGCCCCAGCCCGCCCAGCCAGGTCATCAGGCCCGAGCGGTTGTTCAGGCTGAAGGACAGGTTCATGCTCGACACGAAGAGCGAGAACTTGCGCTGCCCGCCCTCCGGCGTGACCCCGGAATCGTCGAAGACATCGGTGTCGATCGACACGTTCAGACCCCTGATCAGGTCCGAACTGAACTGGTTCTGAATCGTCAGGTTGTCGGCGAAGCCCCGCGTGTAGTGGCCCAGCTCGCCGGCCTGCTCGAAGTCATACGTCACGGCGCTGGTGCGCCACGCCAGGACCATGACCTTGCGGGACTGCGGCAGCCGGCGCGGTCCCGCTTCGCGATCGGGCGCCTCCTGCTCGGCCGTCGAGTCAGTCTGCGGGTCCCCCACCCTGGCCTCGATGGTCTGGTTCAGCCCGATCCTCAGCTCGTTGCGGGGCTGTGCGCCGCGCGGTCCGAAGAGCGCCGCCTGGATGTCGGTCGGGTCCGTCCTGGGCGTGAAGGCGTAGTCGAAGCTGGGGGAAATCTTGTGGCGAACGTTCCCGCCCCCGTAGAACCCGTAGATGTCCGACTTGAGCTGCGCCCCGATGGCCACGCGGGTGGGAGCCGCGACGAAGCCGTTGCCAACCGAAAGGGTGTCCGAGTTTATGGACCTCCCCGACAGCGACACGTGGGGCGTCAGGGTCGTGGACCCGACGAGACTGCGCTGGTAGTTGATGGTGGTGGACCAGGTGAGTTCGTCGGCGTTGAAGGCGCCGCCCTCGAGGGACGTAGCAGGAAAGAAGGCCGGACGCTGCAGGTCCGCAACGCTGCCGACTCCGGCCATCGCGGTCGCCGACGCCGGATCGAAGAAGCCGGCCGGGACGTCGAGCGTCGAGTTCCGGCCGTAGTTCACGTTCTGGGAGATGGACAGCGCCCCGGCCGACACGGTGCCCGAGAGGGTGCCCCGCCAGTTCTCGGTGTCCGCCAATCCGAAGCTGAAGGGGTTTTCTGCCAGGTTCTGGGCCGGAAGGTCGCGGATGGACCTCGAGCCGCGGGCGGACGCGGACACCGTCATGTTGTTGTAGAACCGGGCACGGTTCGGGGGGGCCGGAAAGAGGGTCATCGTCGAGAGCGACAGGCTGAGCGTGGGCAGCGTCATCTCCACCCGGTCATCCGAGAGGAACTGCCGGCGATTGCCGGCGAGCGAGAGCTGCCCCCAATCGAAGCGCCGGTCGAAGCCCCCATCCGAGTCGATCGACTGGGTGACTTCGCGGGGATCGAAGGAGTTCTGCCGCACGAACGACGAACTCGACGCATAGCTTGCCCTCAGGCGCATCCGGGTGCGCTCGGACAGCTCCCAGTTGTAGGTGGTGTTGAAGGCGAGCTCGGACCCGCCGTTGTCCCGCCAGAACTGGCGAAACTCGGCGCGGCCGTCCTGGCCCATGCGCAGCCAGCGATACTGAAGCGCGCCGGTGACCCCGGTGTAGTTGCCGGACCACCAGTCGAGCCCGGCCTGGGCGTCGGCATATTCATTGATCGCCCAGTAGTAGCCGATGTTGGAGACGCGCCGCGAATAGGTGTCCGAGGTGCGCACGATGTCGTTGACCGAGAACCGCACCGGCAGCAGACCCGAGCGGCGTCCCTGCTCCGTGCTCTGCGCCAGGAAGGGAAGCCAGAAGACGGGAACGTCGCCGAAGTGCAGGAACACGTTGCGCGCAATCAGCATGCCGCTCTGGGAGAGCTTGGCGTTGCTGGCGACGAAGTGGTAGTGGGGTATGCTGTCCGGGCAGCTCGTGAAACTGAGGTCCTGGCCGTACGACAGGTCCTGGCCCACCCAGGGGAAGTCCCCGTGGACCTTCCAGCTCCCCGCCAGGGCCCCCATTTCGGTTCGCGCGTCATTCGCAGTCCCGCGGTCCTCGTTCAGGTCGAAGATGAGGCGCTGGGCGACGATCTCGTTCCCGTTCTCGGGCTGGTAGTTGGCCTCGTCGCCGAACGTCACGAGCCTTCCCGTGTTGTCGTCGAAGATCACCGTGTCGGCAGCGAGCTCGCGCCCGTCCCGGATCAGCACCGCATTCGTGTTCTCGTTACCCAGCAGCTGCCAGATCCGCATCCGGGGGTCGAAGCGCGCGCCGCTGCTGCGGTACTGGGTGAGGCCGTAGCCGGGCAGCTCCAGCAGCTCGATCAGCAGCGAGTCTCCGCCCTCGCCCGCTTCGTCGCGCCGGTCGGCGAGGGAGTCGGGACGGAGGCCGGTGGAGTCGCCGACGCGCCGCGCGAGGCGCTCCAGGCGCTCCTGTATGACCTGGCGCAGGGAGTCGCTCACCTCCTGCGCGGCGATGGCGTCGGGGGCGGCCGGCAGCATCAGCGCCATGGCCAGCAGCGCGCCGCGGACGCCCCGGCGAGCCGTCCAACCGAACCATGACGGTCCTGTCGGATTAGCGGCTCCCGGTGCGCCCTGCGGCTCGTGCACGGTCAACTACTCCTCATCCTCCGGCTCGGCCGGTGCAGTTCCGCCCGCAGGATCCCCGTGGTCGTAGGGAGTCGGCTCCGGCTTCACGGCACCGGGCTCCTCCGCGGCCACCGAGTCCTCCGGTGCGGCCGCAGCCTGCTCGCCTTCACGCTCCCTGCGAAGCCGGCCCCGCCAGACCAGGCCCGAGAGGAGGATGCTGAACTCGTACAGGATAATCATGGATCCAAGCAGCAAGATGGTTACGACGCTGAAGTCGCCGGGCGAAAAGAGGCAGGCGATCAACAGCAGGACGACAATAGCGTAGCGCCGCTTGGTTCTGAGGAACGACGGACTCACCAGCCCGAGCACGCTCAAAACCAGGACGACGACCGGCAATTCGAAGACGACCCCGAACCCCAGCAACAATTTGACGACGAAGCCCAGGTAATAGGATGCCGTATAGGAGGGTTCGATCTGGTCCGCGAGGATCCCGCTGAAGAACCGTATCGCGTACGGGAGGGCGTAGTAGCCGACCATCACACCCCCCGCAAAGAGAACCAGTCCCATCCAGAGTGCGGGCACGATGGAGCGCCGCTCATGCTTCTCCAGGGCCGGCGCGAGAAAAACCCAGACGTGATAGAAGACGATCGGGGAAGCGAACACGAATCCGAGGATGAGCGACATCTGCAGCAGGACGAAGAAGGTGTCGGGGGGCGAGAGGTTGATGAGCTTGAAATCTTCCCCGAGTACCAGGTGGGCCGGTCTGATCAGTAGCTCGGCTACGTTGTAGTACAAGACCAGAAAAACCGCGATCCCTGTGCCGACGATCAACGCCCCGAGGCTCTTGAGAATCCGCCAGCGCAGCTCCTCCAGGTGGTCCAGGAAGGGCATCTCGGCCTTGGGGTTGTTCCGTATCCGTGCGAGCAGGCCGTCACGCAGGCGATCCATCAGTCCTCTCCTCCGATTGCGCCCGTTTGCAGGGCGAGTTCGCGCTGGGCCCGCGCCCGTTCCTCACGCTGCTCTCTGACAATCAGTTCGTCCACGGCTTCCTGAAACTCGTCAATGTGCTGGAAGTTCCGGTACACGGAGGCATAGCGGATGTAGGCGACCCGGTCCAGAGGCTTCAGCTCCTCCATCACGGCTTCGCCGATCAGCGACGAGGGGATCTCGACCCCGGCGGACTGTGTTACGCGATCCTCGATCCGGTCTACCAGGGCCTCGATCTCGGCTGGCGACACCGGCCGCTTGGTGCAGGCCGCGGCGATCCCCGCGCGCACCTTGTCCCGTGTGAACACCTCCGCGCTGCCGTCCCGCTTGGCCACCTGCAGGGGGCGTTTCTCGATGTGCTCGTAGGTGGTGAAGCGCTCTCCGCAGCCGAGGCACTCGCGCCGCCTCCGCACCGCACGCCCACCCCTCGCCGAACGGGTGTCCACCACCTTGCTCGAGTCGCTGTCGCAGCGCGGGCAACGCATCGCCGGTCCTCAGCGTGCCCGGGAGTCCGCGGGCGAGGCGAGCCGGCTCACCGCCCGCGCGGCCGGGTCAGGGAATCTCCGCGAGCTTGGCGCGCGCAAGCTCTGCGACGCTGTGGTCGGAGTAGGACTCCACCACCGTCTCGAGGAGCGCGCGGGCCCGGTCGGTGTCGTCCAGCTCATCCAGGTAGAGCAGCGCGGCGCGGTAGAGGGCCTGGGGCGCCTCGTCGGCGTCCGGGTCGAGCTGCGGGATCTGCAGGTAGGTGTCGATGGCTTCCTGGAAGCGCTGTTCGACTGCGAAGAGCTCGCCGAGGTAGAGGTGCGCGGTCGGCGCGAGTTCGTTGTCCGGGAACTCCGTCACGAAGCGCTCGAACTGCATGCGCGCGACGGTGAAGCTGCCGTTCTCGAAAGCCCGCACGATCGCCGCGAAGTCGTCGGCCGGATCGCTGGGGGCGGTGACGACCGGAGCCGGATCTGCCCCTTCGACCCCGACATCGACCGAGTCCTGCTGGAGCCGGTTCACGGCCCGCGTGAGGGCCTGGACATCGCGGCTCAGTTCTTCCAGTCTCTCGAGGACGATGACCAGGCTGCTCTGGTTCGTCCCGACAACCTCCCGGGTCAGCATGAGGTCGCGCTCGATGTCGCGGATGGCGTTGACCAGGTCGCCGCGGACATCGAATACGAGTTCGGACGCGGCCGCCACCGAGTCCAGCGCCTGCCGGTTGCCCTGCTGCATGGCATTCGTCAGGGCGTCGATGCGCGCCTGCTGGCGGACATCCGACTCGCGTATCTCGGTCTGGAGGTCGAGGAGGTCCCGCTTGGTCGCGCAGGCCCCGAGGGCCACCGCCAGGACGAAGGCACCGATCCGTCGATACATGGGACCGGCCGGAGCCCTCCTAGCTTCCGACGATCGAGTCGCCGCCCGCGGTGATCACGAACTCGACCCGCCGGTTGAGCGACCAGGCCTCGTCGTTGGAACCCTGCATCGCAGGCTGTTCCTCGCCGTAGGAGACCGAGGTGAAGCGATCGCCGCTCAACCCGAAGTTGGTGAGGTACTCGATGACCGACTCCGCGCGCTCGTTGCCCAGGGCGATGTTGTATTCGGAGGTGCCCCGCTCGTCCGCGTGGCCCTCCATGCGGAGCCGGACCCCGGGGTTGGCGCGCAGGACTTCCACCTTGGCGCGCAACGCCGCTTCGGTGGCCGCGGTGATGGTCGATTCGTCATATTCGAAGTAGACCGTCTGCTGGAGCGTCCGGCGAGCGGCTGCAGCGGCCCGTTCCGCCGCCTGGCGCGCGGCCAGCTCCGCGGCCGCGATGCTGTCCGCCCTGGCCCGTGCGTCCGCGATCGAGTCGGCGACGAACTGTGCGCGGCCATCATCCGCCGGTTCGATCGGGGCGGGCGGCACCGGATTCGGCTGACCTCCGCCGCAACCAGCGATCAGCAACGACGCTGCGAAAGCGCCGAGAACGAAACGAGCGTTACACATACCTACTCCCGGTCTGGTACAGGTGAGCAATTGCGGTGCGCGGTCCGAGGCCGCGGGACACTTGTATATAGGCGATCATTCCGGTGGACGCAAGTAACTCGGCACGTATCCGGTCAGCGACTTTCGCGCGGGGGATTCCCGGGGCTCCGACGGACCTGGCCCGAACCCCCCAGCGAGGGCGACCAGTCGGTGTCTTCAGCATCCACGTTCGGAACAAGGACACGTTGTCGGCCCGTCGCGGCGTCGACGATGAAGATACCGAGACCGTTCCTCCGCGCACCCTTGAAAACCAGGTGGCGCCCGTCGGGAGCCCAGCTCGGATCCTCGTTGTTGCCCTCGCGGGTCAGCTGGATCAGGCGGTTGTCGCCCTCGTCCAGATTCGCAATGAAGATGTGGTAGCGACCCAGCGTCCTCCTGTTCACGATCCCGCCCGCGAAGGCCAGCTGGTTGGATACCGGCGACCAGTCGGGGTCAGTGAAGTACCCCCCCTGGCCGTAGCGGTATGGCGACCGGAGCCTTGGCGCCCCTCCCTCCGACGGCATCGTGTAGACCTGCGGCGAGGCGGACCCCAGCCGGTTGGACACGAAAGCCATGGAGCGGCCGTCGGGAGAATAGGTGGGCTGGACGTTCGATGAGCGACCGGCGACCAGTTGGCGCAGGCAACAGCCGTCCCGGATGTTGTAGCTGACAACACCCTTGTTCCCTCGGTCCGTCAGGGTAAACGAAATCTCACTGCCGTGGGGGTGGTAGGCGGGCGAGTGCTGCTGGCCGCTCCCGCCCGGGCCGATCATGCGTTCGGTGCCCGTGGCCAGTTCGATTTCGTAGATCTTGGGCACGCCGGTCTTGTAGGAGGTGTAGGCGATACGGGATCCATCGGGCGACCATGCCGGGGACACCGCGACGTCGGCGTCCCAGGTCAGCCGCCTCCGGTTCGCTCCGTCCGAATCGACGAGGTAGATCTCCGTGCTGCCGGGGTCCCCGAGGGCGGGCATGGAGAACGCGATTTGCGTGGCGGCGATGCCCTGCTCGCCGGTCGCCCACGTGACGATCTCGTCGGAGACGCGATGCACGGCCATGCGGAAGCCGGGGTCGTCGGGCGCGGGTAGCGGGAAGCGCCCCCGTGCGCGTTGAGCAGCCGTGACGATGTCGTGCAGCTCGACCGAGAGATACCGGGCCCCCGCGACCCGCTCGACCGTGCCGATTAGGAGCCAGTCGACGCCGTACTGGTCCCAGAACGCGTACTGCACGCCCTGCTGGTCGCTCCACAGCGCGGGTAGCGAGTCGATGATCCGGAAGCGGTCGCTGTAGTCCAGATCGCGGGCCACGATGCCGTGCACGAGCGCCCCGGTTTCGGGGCTTTCACCGGTGGTGCGGAAGGGGAGGATGGCGAGGGGGGGAATGTACAGATTCTCGTACAGGAGGGTCAGCTCCACGCCCGGGATCTGGCCTCCCGGCTCCTGGGCGGACAGGCCGGCCGGCAGGGCGACACAGGCCAGCAGCGCCGGGATCGCCGCGGTCAGCGGAGCACGCATCAGCGGAGCGCGCATCAGCGTTCGTCCCCCGTTGGCGGCTCCACGAACCCGCCCCCCCTGGGGCTGACCACCAGCGTGATGGGCAGGACCTCATAGGGATAGTCTTCCGGCAGCGGCCCGAGGCGCCCCGCCATTCCCGCGCACTCGATCGCCGTGAGGACATCGGTGTCGAAGGCGGTGCGGCCGGAGGTATGGACGACGCCGAAGTCGGCGGTGTTGCCGTCCCGCTCGACCACGAACCGCACCGTCGCCACCAGGTTCTGCGCCATCCGGCCCTGGGAGGTGCGCTGCAGGCAGCGGTTGACCTGGGCCAGCATTCTGGCGTAGTAGTCGGGGTAATCGGCCTTGAACCCCTCCTGGCGGACCTGGATTTCGGCGACCCCCTCGTCCTCGTCTTCCTCATCCGGCTCGGCGGGGACGGGGATGTCCTCGACGGGCGGCGATTCATCGGGTTGGGGCTCAAGGGTCTCGGTTGAATCCGGCTCGGGTTCGGGCTCCGGCTCGGGATCCTCCTCGAGCACGGGCACGGGGTCCTCCTCCTCCACCTCCGGCTCCGGCGGTTCCGGCTCGTCGGGGGTCTCGACCACCAGGTCGTCCTCGGGAGCCGGGGGTTCGGGTTCCTCAGGCGGCGGAGCCTGTGGCGGGGGCGCGGAGACAAACTCGAGTTCGACGACCTTGTAGTAGAGAGGGTCCGGCTGGAGCGTTGGTATCACCCAGAACATGACTATGACCGCAACGACGTGGACGCCGATCGAGAGGGTGAGAGAGCCGGTCCCCAGAGGCCGGCGTCCGAAGCCGGGAGCCGCACCGGAGTGATCGGCCGGCGTCATGGAATGTCCTCTTCCGCGATAACGTAGAACCTCGCCCCCTCGGACCTGGTGGCATCCATGATCGAAAAGACCGTGCCCCAGAACGCGAGCACGTCCCCCTTGACCAGGATCGATTCAAGCTCGTTCGCGCGGATCAACTGGCGCAGGGCCGACGGCGCGTCCTCACGCGGCACCGGCATTTCGCCGAAGAAGACGGAATCTCCCGCCGTGACGGCGACGATCAGCACCTTGTCGGTCGCCTCGATGTAGCCCACGTCGCCGCGCGGCAGGTTCACCTCGATGCCCCCCTGCAGCACCGGCGCCGTGATGATGAAGATCACCAGCAGGGTGAAGGCCACGTCCACCAGGCTGGTAACGTTGATCTCCGCACGCACCTGGTGGGGATTGCGGCCGCGGCGCTGCTGGTTCGGCAGGTTCATACGTGGCCGTCCTTGGCCAGGCTGCCGATGAATTCGCTGGCGAACCCTTCGAATTCGCCGAGCACCAGGTTGAGGCGGGACGCGAAGTGGTTGTACGCGATCACCGACGGGATGGCCACCGCGAGCCCGATGACGGTGGTGATGAGCGCCTCGGCGACGCCCGGCGCGACCGCACCGATGTTCGCGGAGCCCGCCCGGGTAATCCCGATGAAGGTGTTCATCACGCCGATCACCGTCCCCATCAGCCCCAGCAGCGGCGAAACCGACCCGATGACCGCGAGCCAGTTGAGCCCGTGCGCCAGGTCGTCGATCTCCTCCGCCTCGATCTTGTCGATCACCATGCGGAGCGCCTCAAGCTGCGTGAGCGACAGCCCCGTGGTCGGGCTGAAGCCTCCCAGCGCGCCGGGGCGCAGGTCGTCGAAGAAGCCGAGCCCGCCCTGGAAGAGGCGGGTGTAGGGGGATTCGGCCAGCTGCTGCACGGCCTGGTAGGCTTCCCCGAGGTTGGCCACCGAAACCAGATGCGCCACGAAGCGGTCGCCCTCGGCGCGCACGCGGCGGAAGTGGCGAACCTTCGCGATGATCACCCAGAGCGACACCACCGAGAAGAGACCCAGCACACCCAGCACGACGTGTGTGGGCGGGCTGGCCCCGACGATCATGTCGAGGATGTCCCGCGACGGGCCCGGCTGTTGGGCGAGGGCGGCCGGATCGATCACGCGGCGCCCGCCTTCGTTCTGCTGGACCGGATGTGGTGGAAGGTGCGGGCCAGTCCCTCGCGCAGATCGTGGGCGGGTGCCCACCCCAGGGCGCGAATCCGGGCCGTGTCGACGGTGTTGCGGCGGACATCGCCGGGACGCGCGTCACTATGCACGCGGCCGCGATGGACGCCCGCGATCTCTTCCAGGAGGGTGGCCAGCGTGTTGACGCTCGTCGCGTCCTGCGTGCCCACGTTGTACGCCCTCGCGTCGATGCCGGGCCGTTC
>JAPOOQ010000377.1 GCA_026713345.1 Gemmatimonadota bacterium
CTCGAATTCAGCGCACGAGCAGGGGAGGAGTTCGGGTTCACGAAGGGAGCGAAATCGCGGCTGTTCCTTGCCATGTGGAATGCGTACAAAGGGCGGTAGCAACGAACCATGGAACCATGGAACCACTGAAAACAAGCCACTGCCCCCCAGTCCCGAAGGCGACCTCCTTGGGAGGGATCTGCGGGCCGCCCCGCGTCATCACCGGCGTCGGCTCCTCAACTTCTCCTCGAGTTTGTCGGCATGCTGCTGCAGGTCTTCGACCCCGATTTCACCCGCTTCCAGCAGCTGGCGCTCCTCGGCCTCGTTGTACTCCATCCCGAGTTGCCTCGCCCTCACCGCGATCGCTCCGATCAGGCCCTCGATTCTCTCCTCTTGCCGTTGTGCCTTCCGTTCTGTGAATCGCTGCTGCTGCTGTTCGTGGTCTCGCGCGCGCGACGGGTACCGATCAGCAACAGCAGCAAGAGGTAGCTCTGTTGTACAGCCCATAGGGGGTGACACCATGTCACCTCTACGCCCATCTTGAGGTGACACCATGTCACCTCTACGGTCTTCGCCGGGATCGCTTTGAGGTGACACCATGTCACCTCTACGAGTGCGTGCCACACGCTGGCGCACGGCCGGCCAGTCAAGGCCACCAAGGTTCATCCGATGCACCCCTGGTCGCCGTCCTCTGGCCGGCATCGAGCGCACCACGCGCAGATCGTTCAGGACCTGTCGCGCCGCGTGTACGTTCCGTTTGCTCATCCGGCACTGCTCGGCAATGAACTCCTCGGAGAACTCGTGAATCACGCCGGCCGCGTCCGCTTGCATGTAAAACGCCAAGGCCACGTGATGCACGGCCTCCGCTGAAATCCGACGACCACGCGCTACGAAGATATCTGTCTTCGCCAGTGCTGTGTCGATCAGCACTCGCCACAGCGCCCGTTCGGGCGGCCGGCGCGTGAAGCCGTCGAGGATTGCAAAGAATCGGAGTTCGAGCTGGTCGGGTTCGCCTACACGGTTCTCTTGAACCGCTATCGCAGTTTTCGCCATCCCTTCCCCTGTCCGTCCTCGGCCCGCGCTGTTCGTCTGCTGAGGGTGCCGGCCTCGCCGGGGTCATGACTCCCCGGCGGGCTCGGCTTGGACGAACAAGGAAACAAACGCGGGGCGCGTTTGAACGATCAGTTTAGCACGACCCCCAGCCGTCGGAAAATCGGCGCGACTTCGCACGCCACCGACGAGTCCCGCTCAGCGGGCCCGGTGCGCCATCGTCCTCACCGCGCCTGCTCGAACTCGCGCCGGGCGGGCCGCGGGCACCGCTCGCATCGTCCTGCTCCAGACGGGTGCTCCGGCGGCAAAACAACCGGAGACAGAGGGGGAGTGGGGGTCAAGTCGGGGGCGGATGGGGGGCATCTGCCCCCGTGTTTACTCGGTTCGGAGCGCTACGAGCGGATCCACCCGACTCGCGCGCCGCGCCGGGGACCAGGCGGCGGCCGCGGCCACTGCGAGCAGCAGCAGCGACACCCCGGCGAGGGTCGCAGCGTCGAACGGGGCGACGTCGAAGAGCAGGCTGGTGAGGGTCTGCGAGAACAGGAGCGAGGCGAACAGCCCGACTGCGACGCCCGTTGCGGCGAGGCCGACGGCGCCGCGGACGACCATCCACACGACGTGGCGCGGCTCAGCCCCCATGGCGAGGCGCAGGCCGATCTCGCGGGTCCGCTGGGACGTGGCCACTGCGATGACCCCGTAGATGCCGAGGCCGGCGAGGGCGAGGGCCGCCGCCCCGAACAGGGCGAGGAGCAGGGTCGTGAACCGCCGGGCCGCGAGGGTGTCCGACAGGAGCTGCTCGACCGTCGCGACGCTGTAGAAGGCGAGGTAGGGGGCGGCATCCCAGACGACGCTCTGGATGGCGGGGATGCTGGCGGCCGGGTCCGCGACGGTCCGGACGACGTAGGTCATCGCGCCGTTCGGGGCCTGTGCGTGGGGGACGAACACCTCGGGGCGCGGAGGGCTGTCGAAGCCCCGCGGCCGTACCGTGCCGACGACGCCGACGATCTCCGCCTCGAAGTTCCCCATGAACGCCTGCCCCGAGACCTGCATGCTCACCCGGCGCGCGAGCGGATCCCCGTCGGGCCAGTGCTGCCGCGCCAGCGTCTCGTTGACGACCGCGACGGCCGGCCCCTCGGCGTCGTCGCGCTCGTCGAACCATCGCCCGGCCCGGAGCGGGATTCGCATCGTGTCGAGGTAGCCCGGGGTGGCCATGGAGACGGCCGCCGACGGCTCTTCGCCGGGCGGCGGCGTCGGCCGGTCGTGCAGGGTCAGGGGGCTCTGCGCGGTCAGGTCGGCGAGGCCGAGTGGGAACGCCGACACGGCGCCGGCGCCGGCGACGCCGGGGAGGGCGCGGATGCCCGCGAGGGTCTCGCGGAAGAAGTTCGGGGTGGCCTCGGTGCCGCC
>JAPOOQ010000378.1 GCA_026713345.1 Gemmatimonadota bacterium
CCGCTACAGCACGATCGTCTCGCTCAGTGAGTCCTCCATCGTGCCCGGCCTGCTCTGGGTCGGCACCGACGACGGCAACATCCAGGTCAGCCGGGACGGGGGAGCGACGTGGCGGGAAGTCGGCGCCAACATCCCCGGCGGCACCAACCGCTACTACGTCTCGCGCGTCGAGGCCTCCCACCACGACGCCGCCACGGCCTACGCCTCGGTCGACGGTCACCGCAACGACGACCTGCGCCCCTACGTTTACGTCACGCGCGACTACGGCGAGAGCTGGGAGGCCATCTCGTCAAACCTGCCGGAGTACGGAAACGTCAACACCGTGCGCCAGGATCCCGTGAACCCGCGGCTCCTCTACGCCGGAACCGAATTCGGGTTCTTCGTCTCGCTCGACGAGGGCGGCAGCTGGGAGCGCTTCATGACGGGGCTGCCCGTCGTGCGCGTGGACGACGTGGTTGTACACCCCAGGGACGGAGATCTCGTGCTGGCCACGCACGGTCGCAGCGTCATGATCGCCGACGACATCACCCCCCTGCAGCAGTTCACCGAGATGGTCGCGGCGGAGGACGCCTTCCTCTTCGAGCCGCGCGACGCGGTGCAATGGCGGCGGGACGTGCGACGCTCAAGGTCGGTGACCGGCGACAAGGTGCTGCAGGGCGACAACGCCCCGCCCGGAACGGGCATTCACTACTACCTCGCGGACGACGCCTCCAACGTGGCGCTGTCGATCACCCAGGTGGCGACCGGAGAGGTATTCCGCGACCTGGACGCGAGCGGTGAAGCGGGAATCCACCGCGTCCAGTGGAACCTTCGCGGGAACCCCCGGCAGCGGCAGGGCGGCGGCGGCTTCGGCGGCGGGGGCGGTGGCGGCTTCCGCGGAGGCGGAGGCGCTCCGACGGCCACCCCGGGACTCTATCGCGTAACTCTGTCAGTCGACGGGCGTACATTTGAGCAGACGGTAACCGTGCTTGAGGACGTCTGGCTCGACCAGAGGTAAGTGCGCCCCAACCGGGGCGACCATATCCGAACGGAAGGGCAGGCCGGGTCCTCGGCTGGAGGGTCCGGCCTGTACTTTGGATCCTATTGGATCAACCAGAGCTGTTGTGGGTACTGTGCATGCGATGTCGGGGGAAGGCGGCCGTGGGCCAAACCTTTGATCCCTTGGCACATATGCCGTATGATGTCAACAACATTGATCGTCAACCCAACGATGAACGGGGAATTCTGCATCCCATGCCCCCGGAAGCGCAGAGAGGTCAAAATGCGACAGCGAAATAAGACGGTTGACGGACACATCTTGGCGCCACTCAGCCACAGGATATTGAACCATGAGTCGCAGAAGCAAGATTACCCATTCGCCGCCCGCCGCAGTTGAGAACGCCCTGAAGCAGCTGGGCCGGAACATTCGCATTGCAAGGCTCCGGAGACGCCTGCGGATTCAGGACGTCGCCGACCGGATCGGCACCTCCAGGTTCACGGTTGCCGATCTGGAAAAGGGAAAACCGAGCACCTCGGTCGCCGCCTATTTCGGTACTCTCTGGGCGCTCGGCCTGCTCGATCAGGTGGACAGGATCGCGGACCCCGACCTCGACGAGGAAGGCAAGATCCTGGAGAGCGCTCGCCGCCCGGGACAGGCAATGCGACTGCGGCGGCTGGACAATGACTTCTGATCGGACTTCTGATCGCGAGTGCTTTGTTTCGATTGTTCTGCCAGGCAAGACGGAACTGGTACTGGCAGGTCGCCTGCGGGTATCGCAAACGTACGAAGGGATGCCGCTGGGCAGGTTCGTCTACGGTCGCAGCTATCTCGATCGTCCTGACGCGGTCGAGCTGGATCCGGTTGAACTGCGACTTTCGCGCAACGTGTATGAGACTGCGCGCATGAACGGCATCTTCGGGGCCATCCGCGACTCCATGCCCGACTTCTGGGGGCGCCGCCTGATCGAGCTGGGAACCGGCCAGGTCGTGTTCCAGGAGATGGATTACCTGCTTGCCGGACCGGACGACCGGGCCGGAGCGCTCGCCTTCGGCAGCGACACCCGCGTGCCGGAGCCCCGGCGTGCCTTCCACTCGATCGCCGATCTCCCGAAGCTTCACGCCATCGCCGACCGGGTCTCCCAGGACCAGCGGCCCCCCGGGCTCGCCGACTGCCGGACATCGATGGGTGGCGCGCGTCCAAAGGCCGTGATCGAACACGAGAACCAGCTGTGGCTTGCAAAGTTCAACCATCCGGACGATCGCTGGAATCATCCCCGGGTGGAACACGGACTTCTTCGCCTCGCCCGTGAGTGCGGCCTGAGGTCGGCCGACAGCGAGGTCCGGCGGATTGGTGACCGGGATGTTCTTCTGGTGCTCCGTTTCGACCGCCAATGGAACGGCGCCGGCTATCGGCGCAGCCGGATGGTCAGCGGACTCACGCTGCTGTGCGCCGACGAAACGCCGATGGAACGCTGGCGCTGGTCGTATCTTGCGCTGGCCGACGAGGTCCGCCGTGTAAGCGCGAAGCCCGCACAGGACCTGCTTGAGCTTTTTGGGCGGATCTGCTTCAGCATCGCGGTCTCCAACCTGGATGACTATCCCCGCAACCATGCGCTCGTCGCCAGCGGCAGGCCCTGGCGGCTCAGTCCCGCCTACGATCTGATGCCGGTGCCCGCGTCCGGGAGCGAGCAGCGCAACCTCGCCATGGCCTGCGGACCGGCGGGCCGTACGGCGAGCAGGGCGAACGCACTCGGGGCCGCGCACCGGTTTCTGCTTGAGCGCGACGAGGCCCTGGCCGTGTTCAACCGGATCGCGGAGACGGTCCGTGGCACCTGGTTTTCCACCATGCTCGAGTGCGGCGTCAGCCAGCGGGACTGCGACACCATCTCGTCGTCCTTCGTTCAACCGGACGCGGCGGAGTAGGCGCGCCGCCGTTTCGGTTCGGCAGCCCGGCCCGGATTGGCGCGGCCGGGCCAGCACACCGATATTGGCGATTCCTCTCCACCTTTCCGCGAAGGATCGACCATGACGAATGCAATCGCCGCGCGGGTCGCTGTCACCGCCCTGCTGTTCGCCACCGCCTGCGCGCCCCAGGCTGAAGCGCCGGATCCACCGGCCGAAGAGCCCCACCCCGAAGAGGCGGCCGTGGTCGCCGCCGTCCAGCAACTCTTCGACGCCATGCGCGCCGGCGACAGCGAGATGGCCCGCGCCGTCTTCCACCCCGACGCCCGCCTCGGCCGCGCCGGCGACGATGGCATCAGCTTCAGCGCCGCCGACGGGTTCATCGAGATGATCGGGAGGCCCCGCGACGTGGTCTATGACGAGCCCATCTGGGACTGGACGGTACAGATCGACGGCCGCCTCGCCCACATGTGGACCAAGTACGCCTTCTACCTGGGCGACGACTTCTCGCACTGCGGCGAGGAGTCCTTCCAGCTGTACAGGAGCGACGCCGGCTGGCAGATCACGCAGCTGGTCGACACCAGCCGCCGCGAGGACTGCTTCTACCCGCCCGGTCGCGAGCCCGCGGCGGAGGAGGGCGATGAGCCCGGGGACGGCGACGAGCCGGCCCAAGCGAGCTGACCGGCGCCCCGTCCGGCCCTCCTTGCCCTCCACACCCCGGCCCCTCTTCGCGGTCGACAGGATGGTCGGCCGCAGTCCGCTCTCGGATGAGCGGAGATGTCCTCACTCCCGCATCCCGGGAAGCCAGGCTGCGATGGGTTGACCACCGCCGGATCATCACGCTATTGGTGCAGGGCTCACCGAGCGATCACCGGCACTCATAGCGAAACGGGGTCAACATGCTCTTCCCGCGCGCCCCCGCGGCGGCCACCGCGTTCTGCCTGGCACTCGCCGGTTGCGGCGACCAGACCGCCGTCGAGCCGCAGGTCTCGCGCGTCCTCGTGTCGCCGGCGAAGGCCCTTCTCGTCGGCGTGGGCGATGGCATGTCTTTTTCGGCCGACCCCCAGGGTCCGAACGGCCAGTCCGTGAACGCGACCGTGACCTGGTCCACCGGCGATCCCGCAATCGCGACCGTCAACGCGAGCGGATTCGTCACGGCGGTCGCTGCCGGAACCACCGGAGTCACGGCTACGGCGGGCGGGGCCAGCGCCACGGCCGAGCTCGAGGTCTACGTGCGTGAACGCATCGCCCGCTACGAACCGGGTGTGAGCTACTTCGGACGCAACGAATACGTCGAATACATCCCGGGCGAGCTCCCAGTCATCCTGTCAGCCCCACACGGCGGACTGCTGGCACCACGCGAGATCTCCGACCGCGGCTACGGCGTCACCTCCAACGACACAAACACCCTCGACCTCACCCTGAGGGTGCGCCAGGCGCTGATCGACCTCACCGGCTACGCGCCGCACATGATCCTGTCGCACCTGCGCCGCGTGAAGCTCGACCCCAACCGGGAGATCGGCGAAGCCGCGCAGGACGACCCGTACGCCGAACTCGCCTGGAACGAGTTCCATGACTGGATCGTGACCGCGCGGTCGATCGTCACCAGCCAGTTCGGCGAGGGGATGTACTTCGACATCCACGGGCACGCCCATGACATCGCGCGCATCGAACTGGGGTACCTCCTCACCTCCGATGAACTGAACCGCACCGACGCCGCGCTCGACGGGCTGCCCACGGTTCGCCGGTCCAGCATCCGCGAGATCGGGCGCACCACCACGATCCCCTTCTCCCGGGTCCTGCGCGGCCCGACCTCCTTCGGGGGCCTGCTGGCCGAAGAGGATGTGCCGTCGGTACCCAGTCCCGCGGACCCCGGTCCCGGTGCGGCGCCCTACTTCCGGGGGGGCTACAACACCCGCGTCCATGGCTCGGTGGGCGACGGCGAGGTGATCAGCGGCATCCAGCTGGAGCACCACTACGCCGGCATCAGGGACACCGAAGAGAACCGTCGTGCCTACGCGGAGAAGGCCGCCCGCGTGATCCGCGAGTTCATGATGGAGCACTTCGGGTTCTTCGAGCCGGCGGCCGATCCGGCATCGCCCCGGCAGCAACCCTCCCCGCGCACCACCGTGTCCAATAATGCAATCACCGGCCACTGACTACCATACGGGGATGCCTGCCGCCCCGTGACCAGGGAGACCGACCGATGCGCAACCCCCGCCAACTCCTCGCGCTGATCCCCCTCCTCACACTCGCCCTCACCGCAGCCGCCCCCGCCCAGGCGCAGACCGGCACCCTCACCGGCGCGATCACCGACGCGGCGACCGCGCAGCCGATCGTCGGGGCCGTGGTTACCGTCGAGGGCACCAGCCTCACCACACGATCCGGCCCGGGTGGCCGCTACTCGATCGTGAACGTCCCGGCCGGCGAGCAGAACGTGACCGTGACGAGGATCGGCTACCTCGCGCAGCGGCGGCAGGTCACGGTGGCCGCCGGCCGCACCGAGGTCGCCGACTTCGCGCTCCTGGCGGGACCGTTGATCCCGGACTCGATCGCGGCGGTGAGGGGGGTGCAGCCGGCCGGGCCGGAGGTACGGATCATGCTGCGGGCCGCCTCGTCCATTGCCGGCAGCGGGCGCGGATTCCTGCCGGACTTCAACACCGAATCCTACGCCAACATCGGCGAGAACGACTTCAAGCTCGTCAGCGCCTCGCCCCTCTCCACCTTCTCGATCGACGTGGACCGGGCGTCCTACGCGAACATCCGCCGCTTCATACAGGACGGCGAGCGCCCCCCGGTCGACGCGGTGCGAATCGAGGAGATGATCAACTACTTCCCCTACGACTGGGGCCACCTGAGCGGCGAGCACCCCTTCGCGGTCACCACCGAAGTCTGGGAGGCCCCCTGGACGCCCGGGCACCGGCTCGTCCGGATCGGCCTGCACGCCCAGTCCATCGACACCGGGGACCTCCCGCCCAGCAACCTGGTCTTCCTGCTGGACGTGTCAGGATCGATGAGTTCCCCCGACAAGCTGCCGCTGCTGAAGAAGGCGTTCGCGCTGCTGGTCGCCCAGTTGAGGGAGCAGGACCGGGTCGCGATCGTGGTGTACGCGGGGGCGGCGGGTCTGGTGCTGCCGTCGACGCCGGGCAGCGAGAAGGATGAGATCGCGGCCGCGCTGGAGAAGCTGCAGGCCGGGGGCAGCACGGCCGGGGGCGCGGGGATCAGGCTCGCCTACGAGGTGGCCCGCGAGAATCACATCGACGGCGGCAACAACCGGGTGATCCTTGCGACCGACGGCGACTTCAACGTGGGCGCGTCGAGCGACGCCGAGATGGTCCGGCTGATCGAGAAGGCGCGGGAGAGCGGCACCTTCCTGACCGTGCTCGGCTTCGGCACCGGCAACCTGAAGGATTCGAAGATGGAGCAGATCGCCGACCACGGGAACGGCAACTTCGCCTATGTAGACGGCTTGCTGGAGGCCCGCAAGGTGCTGATCGAGGAGCTGGGCGGGACGCTCCTGACGCTCGCGAAGGACGTCAAGCTCCAGGTCGAGTTCAACCCGGCCCGGGCCGCCGGCTACCGTCTGATCGGCTACGAGAACCGGCTCCTGGCCGACGAGGACTTCAACGACGACACCAAGGACGCGGGCGAACTGGGCGCCGGCCACACCGTCACGGCGCTCTACGAGGTAGTGCCCGTGGGGACCGAGGTGCCGCGCGCCGTCGACGCGCTGCGCTACCAGCCCGGGCCCGACGACCCGCCGCCCGCCGTCTTCGAGGGCGAGCTCATGTTCGTGAAGGTCCGCTACAAGGACCCCGACGGCACGACGAGCAAGCTGCTCGAACAGCCGGTCGCCGACCGTGTCCGCTCCCCCTCGACCGACTTCCGCTTTGCCAGCGCGGTTGCGGGCTTCGGCATGCTGCTGCGGGACTCTCCGCACGCGGGCGACCTGACGCTGAACGACGTGGTGCGGCTCGGCGAACGGGGCAAGGGCGACGACCCGCGCGGCTACCGCGGCGAGTTCATCCGGCTGGTGGAGGCCACCCGGGATCTGGGGCTGCTGAAGGCACGCGGCGAAGGAGGCAGATAGCTTGGGACTCGTGGGGACCGTCCGAAACGGAACCTGTGGTGTATAGGATAGATGGTGCATCAGCATTAACCGGCGGCCCGAACTGGTCGGGGCCGCCCCACACCCAAGGAGGTCGCCATGCGACTCATTTCTGTTCGAACCGTTGTAATCGCCACCGTGAGCGCCGTAGCGGGCATCGGCACCGCAGTAGCGCTGGTCAAGGTCGGTACCACTCCCGGGGCATCGCCCGGCATCGAGGCATCCCCCGGCGTTGAGGCGTCGCCCGGCACCCTCACGGGCCGGGTCACCGACATCGCCACCGGAATCGAGCTCAAAAACGCGCTGGTGCTGCTGGAAGATGCCGGGATCGGCGCAGTCACCAACCCCAACGGTCGCTTCATGCTCGCGAACGTGCCGGCTGGCAGACACACCGTCACCATCCAGAACCTGGGCTACGCGGAGAAGCAACAGGAGGTGACGGTCGTCAGAGGTCAGACCACGATAGCCAACTCGGAGATCACGATGGTCCCGCTCGAGGTCGAAGGCCTGATCATTTCCGTGGTGCGACCCGAAAGGAGTAGCCGATGAGAGCCATGACAATCGTTCGAAACGCGGCGACCGCCGCCCTCACGCTTCTGTTCCTGGGCCTGGCCGGCACGGCCCACGCCCAGGAGCAGACAGGCACGATCGCGGGCGTGGTCACCGACGCCGCCAACGGGCAGACGATCGAATCCGCCCTGGTCACGCTGGACGGTGCGGAGACCGGGGTGCTCACCAACCTTCAGGGCCGCTACGTGCTGACCGGGGTGCCGGTCGGCGAACACACGGTGAATGTCACGATCCTGGGCTACGAAGAGCAGCAGGTTCAGGTGACTGTCGCGGCGGGTCAGACAGCGGTGGTGAACATCGCGCTGACGGCAGCTGCTCTCAATATCCAGAACCTCGAGGTCACGGGGGTGGCAAGGGCGGCGGCCAGGGTGAAGCTCCCCTTCACCGTGTCCGGCTTCCACCCCTACAACACCGAGTCCTACGCCGAGATCAACGAAAACGACTTCAGGACCGTCACCGATGCCCCGCTATCCACCTTCTCGATCGACGTGGACCGCGCCTCCTACGCGAATGTTCGGCGCTTCATCCAGGACGGCCAGCGCCCGCCCGTGGACGCCGTGCGCATCGAGGAGATGATCAACTACTTTCCCTACCAGTGGGGCGACGTGGCGGGCGAACACCCCTTCGCCGTCACCACCGAGGTGACGCAGGCGCCCTGGAAGCGCGAGCACCGGCTGGTGCGCATCGGGCTGCACGCCGAGTCGATCGATACCGAGGATCTCCCGCCCAACAATCTCGTCTTCCTGCTGGACGTTTCCGGGTCGATGAGTTCGCAGGACAAGCTGCCGCTGCTGAAGAAGGCGTTCGCGCTGCTGGTCGACCAGCTCAGGGAGCAGGACCGGGTCGCGATCGTGGTGTACGCGGGGGCCGCGGGGTTGGTGCTTCCGTCCACCCCGGGCAGCGAGAAGGATGAGATCCTGGCCGCGCTCGAGAAGCTCAATGCGGGCGGCAGCACGGCTGGCGGCGCCGGGATCAAGCTCGCCTACGACGTGGCTCGCAAGTACCGCATCGACGGCGGGAACAACCGCGTGATCCTCGCCACCGACGGCGACTTCAACGTGGGCGCGTCGAGCGACGACGCGATGGTGAAGCTGATCGAGAAGGAGCGCGAGAGCGGCACCTTCCTGAGCGTGCTGGGCTTCGGCACCGGCAATCTGAAGGACTCGAAGATGGAGCAGATCGCCGACCACGGAAACGGCAACTTCGCCTATATCGACGGCCTTCTGGAGGCCCGCAAGGTGCTGGTCGAGGAGATGGGCGGCACGCTGCTGACGCTCGCCAAGGACGTCAAGCTCCAGGTCGAGTTCAACCCGGCCACGGTCTCCGGCTACCGGCTGATCGGGTACGAGAACCGCCTGCTCGCCGACGAGGACTTCAACGACGACACCAAGGACGCGGGCGAACTCGGCGCCGGACACACGGTGACCGCGCTCTACGAGGTGGTGCCGGCGGGGGTCGCCATGCCGAGGCCGTCGGTGGATCCGCTGCGCTACCAGGAGGAGCAGCCGGCCGAGAACGATGCGCCGCCGCCCACCCCCACCCGGTTCGGGGACGAGCTGGTGTTCGTCAAGGTCCGCTACAAGGATCCCGACGGGGACACGAGCAAGCTGCTCGAACACCCGGTGATGGACCGGACCGGGATGGCGTCGGCGGACCTGCGCTTCGCGGCGGCGGTCGCGGGCTTCGGCATGCTGCTGCGTGAATCGGAGCACGCCGGAACCCTCACGCTGGACGACATCGTCAGTCTGGCCGAACAGGGCCGAGGCGACGATCCGCGCGGCTACCGTGGCGAGTTCATCCGTCTGGTTGAGGCGTCCCGCGACCTCAAGCTGCTGGAGATGGAGGCCGAGGAGTTCCGGCCTGATCGCCGGCGGTAGGTAGGAGGTGGCCGGTCGCCGGGCGGGGAGGTTGCCCGGCGGCCGGCTGTCCGGTGGCCCCGTCCCCGGCGAGGGGAGCAGCCTACCAGACCCTGGTCACCCCGTACCGGTCGAACACCGCGTCGCGGGAGACCAGCGCCATCCCGTGCGCCATGGACTGAGCAATCAGCATTCGGTCGAAAGGGTCTCGGTGGGGACTCGGAAGACGCCCTGCAAGTGACGCGTCCTGGACGCGGATGGGAAGCTCCCGGAACCCTTGCCCGGCGATGGCCCCGGCCATGTCGAAGGCGACCAACTCGGGGAGCGGCAGTTTCTGGAGCCGGTACTTGGTGGCCATCTCCCAGGCCGAGGCGGCGCTGACGAAGATGTCGTGGGACTCGTCGGCGATCAGCCGGGACGACTTGTCGGACAGCCTGCAGCTGTCGGCAATCCACCAGACGAAGGCGTGCGTGTCCAGGAGCAGCCGCACAGTTGTCAATACCCTTCCCAGGCCTTGAGTTCGCGCTCCGGGAGGGGGTCGAAGAAGCTGTCCGGAATCACGATCCGGCCCTTCAGGACGTCCGGCTGCCGCTTGCCCTGCACCTTGTAGGGTACCAGACGTACCACCGGCCGGCCCCGCCGGGCGATGATCACCTCATCACCCGCCTCGACCTGGGCCAGCAGGCGGGACAGGTTGGTCTTCGCGTCGTGGACGTTGACAATGGGCATGGGTCCGGCCTTGGGCTGTAGGGTGCTGAAATTAGCTAGAAATCTAGCTAGATATCTTGAGCGGTCAAGTTTTGGAGCACCCCCCCCATTTCGGGATCGTCGCTTCCTCTCCTAATTGATTTTCCATCGTTGTTGGCTAGAATAATGGTTTCGCCACACCTGTAACCGTTTTTCCATGGTGGACCTCTTGAGTAACGCTCTTCGCAGACCAATCGGCCAGGCCTGGCTGGTCCAGAACCTTGAGCTGGCGGTTCCCCGGCCCGCCGTCGAGAGCTATGCCGTGGCGGGTGCGCGCCGGACCAGATCGGATGGTTCCCACATCGTGGAGTTGTATCCGATGCGTTACGCTCCGGACGAAACGGTGACCGACCACATGCGGTTCGCGCTCCGGCATGAGGCGTTCGATCTCGGCGTTCTGGTTGCCGCCCTGCACCGGACCGAGCCCGCGGTGATCGAGCGATGGGTGCGCGAGCAACCGACCGGCATCTTCAGCCGCAGGACCTGGTTCCTCTACGAGACCTTCACCGGGCGGACTCTGGATCTGGAGGACGCACGGATGGGCAACTACGTCGCTTTGCTCGATTCCGAACACCATGTGGTGGCCGAACATCGCAAATCCAGACGGCACCGGGTCGCGGACAACCTGCTCGGCGGACCCGGCATCTGTCCGACGGTGAGGCTCACCCCGAAGCTGTTGGAATCGATGAACTCGGGGCTCGAGGAAGAGGCCCGCACTTTAACGGAAACATGCGATCCCGCAATCCTCGAGCGCGCGGTGAACTACCTCTACACGAAGGAGACGCGGTCGTCGTTCGCCCTGGAAGGCGAGACGCCGGACACCCGGCGGACCCGGAGATTTGTCGCGGCCCTGAGAGCAGCCCCCGACTTCGACCCCTCGGACAAAGCGGCCCTCCTTCGCCTGCACGCCGCGATCGTCGACCCGCGCTACGCGGAGGACGACTGGAGGCACGTTCAGAACTTCGTCGGCGAGACGATCGGCGGTTACCGGGAACAAGTCCCTTTCGTGTGCCCGCGCCCCACCGACGTGCCCGCGCTCATGGACGCCTGGACGAGGCTGACCCGGCGTGTGACTCATGAGCGCGTCGACCCGGTGGTCGCGGCCGCGGTTTCTGCGTTCGCGTTCGTGTTCATCCATCCCTTCGCGGACGGCAACGGCCGCATCCACCGATTCCTCGTGCACCACGTCCTTGCCAAATGCGACTACGGGCCGCCCGGGGCCATCCTCCCCATTTCTGCGGCGATCCTGCGCGACCAGCGCGGCTACGACCGGGTGCTCGCCAGCTATTCCGAGCCTCTTCTCGACTTCATCCAATGGCATTGGGCCGGGGGAATGGAGGGTTTTCCCGGACGAGAAATGGTCGTCTGCAACGAGACTGCCCATCTCTACCGCTACTTCGACGCCACCGCCTTCGCGGAGTATCTGTACGACCGGGTTGCCGAATCGATCCGGCAGGATCTGAAGGAGGAAATTGACTTCGTCGCGGTGTTCGACCGGGCTCTGGAAGGGGTTCGCGAGATCGTCAACATGCCCGATCGCCGCGCCTCGTTGCTGGTGCGGTTGTGCATGCGGAACGGGGGCCGCCTTGCCGCCCGGAAGCGGCCGCGGTTCCCCGAACTCAGTGACGAGGAAATCGCAGGGATGGAGGCCGCGGTGGGCGACGCCCTCGGTGCCACGCGGGGATTATCCACGGGCGGCTAGGAAGCCGGGCAGGTGAACACCCCGCGCTGGCTGTCTACACCATCCAGCCATTCCTGAAAACTGGAATCCCTTGGCGCGCAGAGCCCGGTATCACGCAGATCCAGGGTCCTCAGGTTGGTCAGGTTGACGAGACTCAGAGGCAAGGCCCCCGACAACCCCGTGTTGCCGCGGAGCCACAACTGTTCCAATGCCGTCAGGTTGCCCAGCGACGCGGGGAGTTCTCCGGTCAGCTGATTGTCGCGCAGGGACAGCTCCCTCAGATGCGCCAGGCCGCCGAGGGATTCCGGGACCGGGCCACTCAGCCCGTTGTCGAACAAATGGAGTGGGTAGGTTGAAAGTGAGCTTGCCGCAGATGCCGTTGCTGATGCGGGAATGTAGCCAGCGGAGGATTGTCGCGTACAGCAGCCGGCGCTCGTCCAGGTCCGCGAAGAACGTCACGTAGCTGTGGCCGCGCCGACTTGCCTTCTCGTCCACGCCGACGGCCCGGACTTCCGAGTGGTCGTCTGCCGCTCTCGCCTCGCTCACGTAGTGCTTGGCGATCCGCCACAGCCGGGTGTCGTGCTCCCCGACGATACGCGCCACCGCCTTGACCGGCATCTCGGTCATCATCGCCATCGCGAGCGCCTCGAAGAGAAGAGTGTA
>JAPOOQ010000379.1 GCA_026713345.1 Gemmatimonadota bacterium
CGAGCGATGAGAAGGCCGCGCGTGCGAAGGGTGGGCGCCCCAGTCGACCGTAGGGGCGGGGATGTCGGCGGCCCCGCGAACCTGCGGGCGTTTGCACGCTCGATTGGGACATGCGGAAAGGGTAGATGGGCGGTGGGGGCGCGACAAGGTCCGGACTACCGGTAGCGGGTCCAGGCTGAATCCCGGCCATCATCCGGCGCGTAGGGTCGGTTTTCGCGATTGACACCACCCGCGGTGCGGGCGAACTTCCGATGCTGCCGGGGGTGCGACCGGCAACAAACCGGGATGGGAATCAGAGCAAGGGAGTTCGATGCTGAAGTCATTTCGAGTCAGGGTGATCGTCATTCTGGCCGCGCTCACGATGGCCATATGGTCGTACGCGACCGACGGGCTCAAGCTGGGCCTGGATCTGCAGGGCGGGATGCACCTGGTCCTGGAGATCGACGACCCCGACGGCACCATGACGCCGGAGATCATCGAGGACAGGATCGAAGGCGCGGTTCACGTGCTTCGCACCCGGATCGACGCCTTTGGCGTGCAGGAGCCGCTGATCCAGAAGAGCGGCTCCGACCGCATCATCGTGGAGCTGGCGGGTCTGGACGACCCCGAGCGGGCCAAGGCCATCATCAACCAGCAGGCGTTCCTGGAGTGGAAGCTCGTGCTCTCCACGGTGGACTTCGACCAGTCGCTCGAAAGGCTGGACCGGGCCATCGTGGTCGCGCTGGGCGTGGACAGCCTGCGGAGTCTGGGGCGAGCCACCGAAGCTGCGCCCGACGCTTCGTCGCTCCAGGATCTGCTTTTCAACTCTCCGGATTCGGCCGAGGTGGACAGCCTGTCCGTCGCCGACCCCGCGGAAGAGCCCGAAATCGCGGATGCCGCGGACCCGGCGGACTCGGCCGCCACCGATGCGGAGGCCGACTTCCGCCCCTTCACGGGGATCCTCCTGCGCAGCACCCAGACAAGCCAGGGCAGAGATCCCGGCACCTACCGGGTCGACGCCGGTGATGTCCAATCCGCCATGGATTTCATGGATCTCCCCGAGTTCGAGCGCGCGATGCCGCGGGGCGTGAGCCTGCAGTGGGGGCTGGACTCGGTCCCGGTCGCCGGGCGTTTCTACCGCGAACTGTACATCCTGGAGGAGGACCCCTTCCTTACCGGCGAGCAGCTCGTGGATGCAAGCGCTACCCGCGACCAGCAGAACTTCAACGAGCCGATCGTCCTTTTCCAGCTGAACCGGCGCGGCGGCCGCGTCTTCGAGAACGTCACCACGGAACACCAATACGACCGCATCGCGATCGTTCTGGACGGCGAGGTGGTCAGCGCACCGACGGTGGAAAGCCGGATCGGTGCGCGTGGCCAGATCACGATGGGACAGGCCGAATTCTCTGAAGCCGCCGACCTCGCTCTGGTGTTGCGCGCGGGTGCGCTGCCGGCGCAGCTCCGCATCATGGAGGAGCGGCGGGTCGGACCGTCGCTGGGGCAGGACTCGATCGACCAGGGGCAGATCGCGGGCCTTGTGGGGGTCATCCTCGTCCTCGCGATCATGATCGCCTACTACCGCGTGGCCGGTTTTCTGGCGGTCGGGGCCCTGGTGATCTACCTGACGCTGGTGATCGGCGGGCTGTCGGCGATGGACGCCACCCTGACGCTGCCGGGCATCGCCGGGCTGATCCTCTCGATCGGCATGGCCGTGGACGCGAACGTCCTCATCTTCGAACGAATACGGGAGGAGCTGGAGCGCCGCCGCGCGCCCCGCACCGCGGTCGACGATGGGTTCAGCAACGCGATTTCAGCCATCGTCGACGCCAACATCACGACCTTGATCACCGGCCTCATCCTCTTCCAGTTCGGGACCCAGTCCGTCAAGGGCTTTGCGGTCACGCTCTGCATCGGGATCGTGGCCAGCTTCTTCACCGCTCTCTATGTGACGCGCACGCTCTTCCTCATGTACCTCTCGGGGAAGCGCGGCTCCGACCCCATCAGCATCTAGGCAAGTTCAGCCATGTGGCTTTTTCACGACGCGAAATACGCGTTCATTGCGATGCGCCGGAAGGCGTACGTTGTTTCCGCCGCGGCCCTGGCGGTTGGCATCGGGGCGATGGTGTTCAACGTCTTCTCCCTCGGTTCGTGGCAGCAGTACGGCGTCGACTTTGACGGCGGCGTGCTGGTGCAGGTCAGCTTCTCCCAGCCCATGGACGACAACGACCTGCGCACCGCGCTGGGCGGTGCGTCGGCTCCGCCGATCACCCGCTTCGGTGCCGACAACGAGTATGTGATCCGTGCCCCGCTTGAGGAGGATCGGGACATCGCCGAGGTCGCCGGCGACCTGGAAGCGCAGCTGGCGGCGAGCTTGGGCGAGTCGGCCTTCGAGGTCGTCCGGCAGGAGGGCGTCGGGCCCAAGATCGGACAGGAACTGCAGCAGAGGGCCGGTCTCGCGATCCTCTTTTCGCTGGTCCTGACGCTGCTCTATATCGCGATCCGCTTCGAATTCCGCTTCGGGTTGGCCGCGGTGATCGCGACCGCCCACGACATGCTGATCGTGCTGGGGCTGCTCGCGCTCTTCCGCGTCGAGATCGCGCTCCCCACCGTGGCGGCGATCCTGACGATCCTGGGGTACTCGCTCAACGACACGATCGTCGTCTTCGACCGCATCCGCGAGAACCTGAATGCGAAGGGCGGGCGCCGGGAGGATCCCTACCGGCTGGTCAACCGCTCGATCAACGAGACGCTGCCGAGGACGGTGCTCACGTCGGGAACCACCCTGGCGGTGATGTTCTCGCTCCTGGTGCTCGGTGGGGCGGCGCTCCGGGACTTCACGATCGTGCTGATCCTGGGAGTCATGATCGGTACCTATTCGTCGATCTTCATCGCCTCTCCGGCGCTGCTCGAGATCCAGAAGCGCTTCGGCACGGGTGAAGCCCGCAAGAAGCAGCAAGGACGCCGGGTGGCAGCAGCGGTTTGAGATTCTTCGATTCTCACTGCCACCTGACCGACGCAGCCTATCGGGAGGATCTCGAAAAGACGCTGGAGCGGGCGCAGGCGGCCTCGGTCGAGGGGGTGGTTGCGGTGGGATCGACCCGCGAGGACAGCCGGGACGCGCTCGGGCTGGCCTGCCGCCACGAGGCGCTGATGTGGTCGACCGCCGGGGTGCACCCTCACCACGTGACGGAGGATGCGGCCGGGGACGAGACGGCGGCTCTGCGCGAGGCGGCCGCTCACCCCCGCTGTGTGGCGATCGGCGAGACCGGGCTCGACTACTACTACGACACGGCGCCGCGGGCCGCGCAGCGGGCGTCGTTCGAACAGCACGCCGAACTGGCAGGGGAGATGGACCTGCCGCTCGTGGTGCACTCGCGCGAGGCCGCGGAGGACACGGCGGCGATGGTGCGCGAGTGCGCGGGGCGGGTGAGGGGGGTGCTGCACTGTTTCCCCGGGCCCGGGGAGCTGCTGGAGGAGGCGCTCGCGGCGGGCTGGTTGGTCTCGTTCACGGGGATCGTCACCTTCCGGGGCTACGACGCCGAACTGGTGCGGATGGTGCCGCCGGACCGCTACATGATCGAAACCGACGGGCCGTATCTGGCGCCGGTGCCGAAGCGCGGACGGCGCAACGAGCCGGCCTTCGTCGCGCATGTGGCCGGGGCGGTGGCCCGCATCCGGGACGAGCCGCTCGAAAAGGTCGCCGCGGACACGTGGTCGAATGCCGTGCGCTTCTTCGGGTTGCCGGAGGCGAACGGGGAGAGGTGAACGCTCCACGCCGGCCGGCGACGCCGCGGATCCGGGTGCTGCCCGATCATGTGGCCAACCAGATCGCGGCGGGGGAGGTGGTGGAGCGTCCGGCGTCCGTGGTCAAGGAGCTGGTGGAGAACGCGCTGGACGCCGGCGCGGCCGCGGTGACGGTGTCGATCGAGCGGGGGGGCAAGGGGCGCATCCGCGTGGCCGACGACGGCGCCGGGATGGTACGGGAGGATCTCCTCGCCTGCCTGGACCGGCACGCCACCAGCAAGATCCGCCACGCGGAGGACCTCTCGGACATCCGGACGCTGGGATTCCGCGGGGAAGCGCTCCCCTCGATCGCGGCCGTGTCACACCTGGTGATCGAGACCGCTGCCGAGGGCGAGGAGACGGGCAGCCGCCTGCGGTCGCACGGCGGGCGGATCCAGGTGGTCGAGGAGATGGCGCGCCGCCGCGGCACGACGGTGGACGTCAGGAACCTCTTCCTCAACGTTCCGGTCCGGGCGCGCTTCCTGAGCAGCGTGGCGGTGGAGGCTCGGGCCATCTCCGAGGTCATCCACAGCATTGCTCTGGCGAACCTCGGTGTTCGCTTCGTCTTCGAGGCCGACGGGCGCACGGTGCTCGACCTCCCCGCTGCCGGCGGTGCGCTGGAGCGGATCACCGCAATCTGGCGGGATGCGGGCGAGAAGGGACTCCTGCCGCTGTCCGCGCGCCGGGACGGTCTGGGGATCGAGGGGGTGATCCAGCGACCGGACCTCGCCCGCGCAAAGGGATTCCGGCGCGTCCACCTGATGGTCAACGGCCGGCCGATCGTGGACCGGGGAGTGGTTGCCGCCGGCGACCGGGGCTACCGGACCACCGTTCCCGAGGGGACCCGTCCCTGGCTCTTCCTCTTCCTGTCGGTTCCGGCCGCTGAAGTGGACGTGAACGTGCACCCCGGCAAGTCGGAGGTGCGGTTCCGCCACCGCCTGCGCATCGAGAACTTCGTGGAGGCGTCGGTGCGCCGTGCGCTGGAGGGGATCGAGTCCGCGGCGACCTGGGACACGCCGCCAGCACCGGCGGCAGTGCGCGAGGGTCCCGGAATGCCGGGTGGCAACGGCGGTGCCGGGGGGATCGGCGCCGAGAACCCGGACACCCCCACCCGAGACCATGCCCCCCCTGGCCCGGAAGACCACGACGTCCCCCAGATGTTTCTCTTCCGGCGGGCGGACGACGCCGGAGGCGCGGAACCGGAGCCGGAATTCCTGCTCCCAAGGCCGGCGCTGCTGCAGATGCACAACAGCTTCATCGTGGCCGAGACCCGGGACGGCATCGTCATCGTCGACCAGCACGCCGCGCACGAGCGCGTCCTCTACGAGCGCATCGTGGAGAGTCTCGAGCGCGGCGCCGATCTGGGACAGCGGCTCCTCTTTCCCTTCACGGTGCGACTGACCCGCACCGAAGTCGAGGCGGTCGAGGCGGTCAGGGAGTCGCTGGCGCAGGTGGGATTCGCCATCGAGAGCTTCGGCTCGGACACGCTCCTGGTGCAGTCCGTGCCCAGCCCCCACCCCCACTTCGACGCGCAGCGCTGCATTCGCGAGATGATCTCCGACATCGTGGGCGGCTCCGACCTGATGCGCTCCTCACGCAACCAGCGGGAAGGCATCGCGATGACCTTCGCCTGCAAGGCGGCGATCAAGGCCGGGCAGAAGCTCTCCCAGGAGGAGATGCAGGAGCTCTTCGACCAGCTCTTCGCGACCAGCCTCCCCTACCACGATGTCCACGGCCGTCCCACCGTCGTCTCCATGGGTCTGAATGAGCTGCGGCACAAGTTCGGGCGCACCTGAGTTCCTCGCCATCACCGGCGCCACCGGGGCGGGGAAGACGGCGCTCTCGCTCCTGGTCGCGCGGGAGCTGGACGCCGAGATCATCTCGATGGACTCGCGGCAGATCTACCGCGGCATGGACATCGGCACCGCCAAGGCGACCGCGCGGGAGCGGGGGGGCGTCCCTCATCACGGCCTCGACATCCGCACGCCCGGCGAGCGCTACAGCGCGGGGGCGTTCGGGCGGGACGCGCGCCGCTGGATTGCGGCCATCCGGGCGCGGGGGCGGGTGCCGCTGCTGGTGGGCGGTACCGGCTTCTTCCTCCGCGTCCTTACGGAGCCGCTCTTTCGCGAGCCGCCGCTGGAAGGAGGCCGGCGCGCGGCGGCGGAGGCCGCGCTGGACGCGCTGTCCGGCGCCGAACTCGAGCGCTGGGTGCGCGCGCTGGACCCGGAGCGGGCGGGGGTGGCGGCGCAGGGGGGGCGCCAGCGCATGACCCGCGCCCTCGTGATCGCGCTGCTGACGGGCCGTCCGCTCTCGTGGTGGCATCGCCGCGACGCGGCCGAGGCGCGGGCGCTGGCGGGGGTGGTGTGCCTGATGGAGGTCCCGCGCGAGGTGCTGGACGCGCGGATCGCCGGGCGCGTCCGGGAGATGGTGGAGGCCGGGCTCGTCGAGGAGGTGGCCGCGCTGAGGGGGGCGGGGGGGGGGGGTGGGGATCCGGGAATGGACGGGGGGGGGGACCGCGAGATGGCCGACCATCTGGACGGGCGCATCACGCTGGAGGAGGCGGTGGAGCGCACCCGCGTGGCCACAAGGCAGTACGCGCGCCGCCAGGCGACGTGGTTTCGCCACCAGCTCGGACCCGGTACGGTGAAGGTCGACGGCACGGCGCCGCTTGAGGCGCAGTGCGCCCGCGTGACCCGCGCGTGGCGGGAGCGAACGGCGAGGGCATCATGAAGATCGGGATCACCTGCTATCCCACCTACGGAGGTTCGGGCGCCGTGGCGACCGAGCTCGGGATCGGCCTCGCCGCGCGCGGACACGAGATCCACTTCATCTCCTACGCCCAGCCCTTCCGGCTCTCGGGATTCCACGAGCGGGTGTACTTCCACGAGGTGGAGCTGGAGCGCTATCCGCTCTTCGAGACCTCCCACTACACGCTGGCGCTGGCGGCCGCGATCCACGACACGGCGGTGCGCCAGGGTCTCGACATCGTGCACGTCCACTACGCCATCCCGCATGCCACCTCGGCCTGGATCGCCCGCGAGATGCTCGACTCGGATCTCCCGCTCGTCACCACGCTGCACGGCACCGACGTGACCCTGGTCGGACGGCACCCCTCCTTCAGGGCCATCACCCGCTTTTCGATCATGCGCTCGCAGGGGATCACCGCCGTTTCCCGATTCCTCAAGGATGTGACGGTGCGCGACTTCGAGGTCCCGGAGAAGCGCGTGCAGGTGATCCCCAACTTTGTCGACACCGAACTCTTCCGGCCACGCGAGAACGCGGCCCGCCGGAGGGTCTTCGCGCCGGGGGGCGAGAAGATCCTGATGCACGTGTCCAACTTCCGCCCCGTGAAGCGGGTCCCGGACGTGATCGACGTGTTCGCCGGGGTACGGCGGGAGATGCCGTGCCGCCTGGTGATGGTGGGAGATGGTCCGGACCGGCCCCGTGCCGCCCAGCGGGCGATGGAGCGCGGCGTGGAGCGTGACGTCGTCTTCCTGGGCAAGCACGCCTCGGTGGAGGAGCTGCTTCCCTGCGCCGACCTCTTCCTGATGACGAGCGAAAGCGAGTCCTTCGGGCTGGCGGCGCTGGAGGCGATTTCGTGCGGGGTGCCGGTGGTGGGCTATTGCGCCGGGGGTCTGCCCGAGGTCATCACCCACGGCGAGAACGGGCTGCTGGTGCCCGTCCGGGACGTGCAGGAGGGGGCTTCCGCCGCGGGCTGCCTCCTTGGTAGCGATGAGCTGTGGCAGCGCTTCAGCGAGGCGGGTCGGCAGGAGGCGGTCGAGCGATTCGCGGTGGCCCGGGTGCTGCCCCGCTACGAAGCGCTGTACGAGGCGCTGGTGTGAACCACCCGAGATGACCTGGTACGAGGCCGTCTTCCTGGGCGCGCTGCAGGGGGCGACGGAGTTCCTCCCGGTCTCCAG
>JAPOOQ010000380.1 GCA_026713345.1 Gemmatimonadota bacterium
CTACACGATCGGCGTGGTGGCTGCGGTCGAGGAGGTGATCGAGGTGGGGCGCGAGGCCGGAATCACCGCCGTGGTTACCCACATCAAGGCGCTGGGCCCCCCGGTCTGGGGCGCTTCCGCCGAGATCGTGGCACGGATTTCGGATGCCCGCGCAGAGGGATTGTCGATCTACGCGGACCAGTACCCCTACCTGGCGTCGGCGACCGGGCTGTCTGCAGCGCTTGTCCCCCGCTGGGCACAGGCCGGCGGCGGCGAGGCATTCCGGACGCGGGTCGGGGATCCCGGTACGCGGGCGCGGATCCGGGAGGCCATGGTCGAGAATCTGGCGCGGCGCGGCGGCGCCGACCGGATCCAGTTCCGCCGCTTCGTCGCCGATCCCACGATCGAGGGGAGGCTGCTGTCGGACCTGGCGGCAGAGCGCGGCGCAGATCCGGTGGACCTGTCGCTGGAGCTCATCCTCCAGGGCGGTCCGTCCATCGTCTCGTTCAACATGAGCGAAGAGGACGTGCTGAACCTGATGACCCGGGAGTGGACGATGACGTCGTCGGACGGGGACCTTCCACAGTTCGGGGTCGGCGTCCCCCATCCACGCTCGTACGGGGCATTCGCCCGCAAGATCGCGAAGTACGTTTTCGAGGACGAAGTGATGTCGCTCGAGGCGGCGATTCGGTCGATGACAGATCTCCCGGCGGAGGTCATGGGGATGACCGACCGGGGCACGATCGCGGAGGACATGGTCGCGGATCTGGTCGTGTTCTCGGGCGACTTCCGCGACAACGCTACCTTCACCGAGCCGCATCAGCTCTCGTCGGGCGTGGTCCACCTCTTCGTGAACGGTGAGGCGGCAATCCTGGACGGCGAGTTTACCGGTACGCGGGCCGGGCGGGTCCTGTTGCGGGGAGAGGGCTAGCGCGGGCTGCTGGCGGCGGCACAGTCCCGGCCCGGAATCCGCGTCAGCGGATCACCCCATGGCGCCGGAGAACCTCGACGGTGGCCTCGATCGGGAGCGCTTCACGTGTTCCCCAGCGGCTGCTCACCGTCACCGCTTTGAACATCGAGTTGTAGACAGCCTCCTCGGTGGCCTCCAGCGTGGCCTGGAAGATCGCCGACATGCGGTCATTGGAGAGGTCCTCCAGGGAGCGCACGTCGTCGCCCGGCCGCCTCCGCACCCCCTGTGCGGTGGAGAAGGTGATCACGTAGTCGCCTGATCCGTTGCTGGCGAAGGAACCGGTGCGGGAAAGCCCCATGATCGCCCGCCGCCCCACGCGTTCAAGATTGCGTTCCGAGAGCGGTGCGTCGGTCGCGACAACGATCATGATTGAGCCCTGCGACTCCCCGGCCCGCTCCTCGGGCTGCATCGCGTCGAGCCCCGGGACTTCCCGGCCCGGTTCCCGCGCCTCCCGGCCCGCCCCGACCTGGTTGCGGAACGAGTAGCGGCCCAGCTCCCGCCCCACCGGTGCCCCCGCGATCTGCAGGATCCCACCGAAGTTGGACTGAACCAGCACACCAACGGCGTATCCCCCCAGCGACTCGGGCAGCACCCGCGAGCTGGTGCCGATCCCGCCCTTCCACCCGAAGGCGGCGGTTCCGGTGCCCGCGCCCACCGCGCCCTCCTCGACCGGACCCTCCGCCGCGCCGTCCAGCGCCGCCCGGACCTGTGCCTCGGTGATCGGACGGCTGCGAATGTCGTTCAGGCCACCGTCGTTCGTCTCCCCCACGACCGGGTTGATGGATCGCACGCCTTCCATTCCCTCCATCCCCAGGGCCCATTCCACCATGGCGTCCGCCGCCTTCCAGACGCAGAGCGTGCAGGTCAGCAGGATGGGGGTTTCCAGCTCGCCGAGTTCCCGCACCTGCGTGACGCCGAGCAGCTTGCCGAAACCGTTGCCCACATGGATCGCGGCGGGAACGCGGTCGCGGTACAGGTTGCCGCCGTGTGGCCGAATGGCAGTCACGCCCGTGCGAATGTCCTCGCCGGAGATGACGGTGGTGTGGCCCACGAGGACGCCCGCCACGTCGGTGATGGCGTTGTACGCGCCGGGGGCGAAGACGCCGACTTCGATGCCGAGGTCGCGGGCGCGGGGACGGGGGGGCTCCTGGGCCTCGGCGGCGATGGGGAGCATGAGTGCGGCGAGCATGGCCCGGCTGGGCATGGCGGTCCTCCACGGGGTTGGTGGACGGAAGATCACAGCGCCCCGGCGACCATCAGCGCCAGCAGCACGGGATGGTAGAGGAGGGAGCCGACGAAGACACGCCGGCAGCGTTGCCGGGGGGGATCGAGTGAAAAGGCGAGGGTGACCGCGATCATCCCCAGGCCCAGGACGACCGCGCCGGCAAGGTAGAGCGTCCCGGCCATGCCGAGCAGCGCTGGCACGGCACTGAGTGCGAGAAGCGCCGCCGCATGGCCGACCATCAGCCACGCAATGAGGGACGCGGAGCCCGGCGGGATGAGCTGGAAGCCGGCGCGCTCGTAGTCGTCGCGCAAGTTCCATCCCAGCGCGAGGACATGCACGAGCTGCCACAGAAAGAGGATGCCGAAGAGGGTCATGCCGCGCGCGTCGATGGTGGCGTGAGCGGTCCAGCCGATGAGGGCGGGGAGCGCTCCGGGCACCGCACCGACGGGGGTGGCCAGCGGCGACCGGAGCTTGAGGGGGGTGTATACGGCGTCGTAGAGCAGGGCGGAGACGGCGGTGAGGAGCGCGGGGAGCCAGCCGACGTGGTACCAGAGATGACCGATTCCCGCTGCGAGGAGAAGGGACCCGAACAGCGCGGCACGACCGGGCTGGATGCGCCCCGAGGGGACGGGGCGGGGCCGCGTCCGCATCATGAGGCTGTCGGGGCCGCGTTCCAGGTACTGGTTGAGCGCGAGGGCGCCGGCGGTGCTGAGCAAGACGCCCAGGACGAGGTGGAGGATGCGGGCGGGGATCGCGGCGGGCAGGGCGGCAACCAGATAGCCGGCGAGCGCGGTCACCGCGACGAAGAACGTGATTCCGGGTTTGGTGAGTTCCAGGTAGGCCCGAACGCCCCGAGGGCGGCCGGCCCGAATTCGGTCCTCGAGCGTCACAACAGCCCCTGCACCAGCCCGCCGTCGACCTGGAGGGTGTGGCCGGTGATGTAGGACGCGGCGTCGGAGGCAAGGAACGCGACGGCGTTGGCGAACTCGGCAGGATGCCCGATGCGTCCCGCAGGGATGTTGGCGGTCATCCCTTCCAGCACGGCTTCACGCGACACGCCGCGCGCCTCCGCCTGCCCGGCCACCAGCGACTCGACCCGCGCGGTGTGGATGTACCCCGGCGCTACCACGTTGCAGAGGATGCCGTCGGCGGCGAGATCCCGGGAGATGGTCTTGATGAACCCCACCACTCCCGGTCGCGCGGTGTTGGACAGGAGGAGTCCGTTGATCGGCTGCTTCACCGATACGGATGTGATGGCGACGATCCGTCCCCACCGATTCCTCCTCATCGCGGGCAGCGCGGCCAGGGTCAGCTGGATGGTGGACATCAGGTTCACCTCCAGGGCGTCCCGGTACGCCGCGGGTCCGAAATCGTCCACCCCGCCCGGTGGCGGCCCGCCCGCGTTGGCCACGAGGATGTCCAGGCGCCCGAACTCGCCGAGCGTGCGCTCTATCAGCGCCTCGCACTGCTCCGGGCTGGAGACATCGCCCGCGGCGGAGACGACCCTGCGGCCCGTTTCCCGTGCGATCTCGCCGGCGGTGTCGGCCAGAGCCCCCGCGGAACGGGAGTTGACGACCACATCCGCGCCTTCGAACGCGAGCCGTTCGGCCACGGCCCTGCCGAGCCCCCTGGATGCGCCGGTGACCAGTGCCACCCTATCTTCAAGTCCGAGCTCCACCGGGATCCCCCTTTGCATGAGTCCGTGATGCGGGCGGGAAATCTTGCTCGCGGCCCCCGGAACGGGCAAGCCTGAGGGCGGGATCGGACCGGCGGTTGGCGGTGGGGGCTGTGGCCACGAAACACTTGCGCTCCATGCGGGGTATTAGATTGAATGACTGGACCGCAGAGAACCGAAGCCGAGGATTCCGCGCGCATGCATGATCTGGACGTAAAGACGCGGCGGCGCAGGGAGACGAGGGTCTGGCGGTATGCCCTGCTGGGCTCGGTCCTCCTCCACCTGCTCGTGCTTCTTCTGGGTGGAGGCCGGTCCGTGCCGTTCGCCCCGGGGACTGCGGCCGGGCCGGAGGAGGGCGACGAACGCGCGGCGGCCGGTGGAATGCAGGTGATGAGCATGGTGGTGCCGCCTCCCCGCCCGATCGAGCGGCCGTTCATTCCGATTCCCGTCGCGATCGAAATCGAGCCGGTGGAGTTCGACATGGACAAGGCGTTCGATGAGTCCACATTCATTGGCGAACGCCCGGGCCTCGGCGACACGGGCATCGAGACCGGCGACGGAGCCGGGAACGGGGGGACGGACGGCGAGGGTCGCGGACACAACCCCATGCCGGTACCGAGAATGATCATCCCGGTCGTCGAGACTCCCAGGGGCCTGCGGGATTTTGATCTGACCGTGTGGGTCTTCGTCAACGAAGAAGGTGCAGTTGTGCCCGACTCCACCTGGCTGCAGCCGCCGTCCCGGGACCGCAAGTACAACGAGCGGCTGGTCAGCGAGGCGGCGGAGTGGAGCTTCCGGCCCGCCTTCAGGGGAGGGGTGCCGGTGGCGGCGTGGTTCTCCTGGGTTGTCAATAATTGACCCGCACTCCATTGCGGCGAGCTGCCAAGCGAATCCTCTGGGTGGACGACGAGATCGACCTACTCCGTCCCCACCTCCTCTTCCTTCAGCAGCGGGGCTACCACGTAGACGCGATCACCAACGGTGACGACGCCCTGGCACTTCTCCGCGGCTACACCTACGACCTGATCCTTCTCGATGAGCAGATGCCCGGCCGGCGCGGCCTGGAGGTGCTGCAGCTCATCCGCCGCGACGACCCCCATGCGCGAGTCGTGATGGTTACCAAGTCGGAGGAGGACCAGACCATGCGGGAGGCGATCGGGCGCCAGGTGGAAGACTACCTGGTGAAGCCGACCAGCCCGCGCCAGGTGCTGTCGGTGGTCACGCGCATCCTCGAGGGCTCGTCGATCCGGCAACAGCGTGCGGCACAGGATTTCGCGGCCCGCTGGCCGGCGCTGGCCCGCATGCGCGAGGAAGCCGCGGACCAGGCGGATTTCGCGCGCATCTACCAGGAGCTCGCGGAATGGCACCTCCGTCTCGAAGCGGCTGGAGAAACGGGCCTCCTCGACACCGTCGATTCCCTCCACGAGGATCTCCGCCACGATTTCGGCCGCTGGGTGGTGACAAAGTACCCTGCCTGGGCGCGTGGCGAAGACGATCCCCCTGAAATGTCGGTGGATATCGTGGAGCGGCGCCTGCTTCCCCTGCTCGGCAAGGAACCCGTGTTCTTCGTCATCCTGGACTGCATGCGCCTCGACCAGTGGCGGTCAATCTCCCCCCTGCTCGGCGCCCACTTCGATGTCGACGAGGGGTACCACTACTCGATCCTCCCCACCGCCACGCCCTATGCGCGCAACGCCATCTTCGCCGGCCTCTTCCCCGACCAGATCGCGGAGCAGCATCCGCAGTGGTGGGATTCCAACGGCGACGAGGGTTCGATGAACGCCTTCGAGGACGAGCTGCTGCGCGACCAGCTGCAGAGACTGACGGGGCGCGATGTCCCCGTGCACTACGAGAAGGTTTTCACCGACCGCAAGTCGGCGGCGGTCCGGGCCCGCGTCCGCTCGGCCACCCGCCGCCCCGGCGCGGTCATCGCAATGGTCTTCAACTTCGTGGACCTCATGACCCACGGTCGCTCCGAATCGCCGATCCTCATGGAGGTGGCCAAGGACGCGGCGGCGCTCCGGCAGCTCACCCGGTCGTGGTTCGAGCGCTCCACGGCCTTCTCCGTGCTGAAGGAAGCCGCGGCGCAGGGTCACAAGGTCGTCCTCACCACCGACCACGGCTCCATACACTGCCGGCGCCCGGCCACCGTCTTCGCCCGGCGAGGCGCGAGCGCCAACCTGCGCTACAAGTTCGGCAACAACCTGCGCGCCGAGGATCCGGGGGCGGCGCTCACCACCACCCGGGCCCTGGACCTGCGCGTTCCGGCCGGCCCGTTGGGCACGACCCACCTGGTCGCCCTGGACGACTACTTCTTCGTCTACCCCACGAAGCTGCGCGAATATCAGCGACGCTACCGGAACTCCTTCCTGCACGGGGGTATCTCGCCGGAAGAAATGATCGTACCGGTCGCGGTGATGAGGCCGCGCCTCCGGTGACCCCACGCCTCTGGCGGAGGATCCTGTCGTACCTCGGGCCGCACCGCTGGATACTCCTGCTGACAGCGGTCGCCACGGCCCTCGTCGCGGC
>JAPOOQ010000381.1 GCA_026713345.1 Gemmatimonadota bacterium
AAACCGCGCATCCCGTCCGCCCCGATGACCGACACCCTGGGCTTTCGCACGACCGACATCAGAATGCCGTCACCGAATGCGACGAACGGGGCGTCAGGGTGGTCTATCCCCGATATCTCGTCTCCACCGAGGCCTCCGGGCCGTAGCGCGTCGCCCGTCCATTCCCGTCCTCCGCCAGCGCCATCCCGCGCACGTCGTCCAGGAGGAGCCGGGCGCCTGGCTCGAACCGGTGGGTCGCTACGTCAGGGGTCATCATTCAGAGTGTGCAGCCTCCACAACTCTGATGAAGCGGCGGGGTCTTCGGGTTGCTGCCAGGCCCGGGCCCAATGCGCAATCCTGCCACGGGAGTACGTGGCCGTTACGTACGTGTCGTCGCCGAGAACCTGCACAGGACGGCTGGGTGCAACGCCCTCGATATTTCCTTCCAGGCAGGCGATCTCGCGAAACTCGAGGACCTGCTGAGCCAACGCGGATCGCCACAGTCACTTGGCTCGCGTACCGTCATCGGATGTCGAAAATCCCCATACGTGGTCACCAAATGCGTCTTGCAACTGGAAAGCTGCCGGTAGCAGGACCCGCCGGTGACCTCCGCGGTTGTGGGGTCGCCGACAGTTACGGAAGGTACGGATCGACATTCACTTCGGACTGCTCCGACGCGACAGGCGCTTTCGGGTCAAATCCCGCAATCCCCTACCTCAATGATGCATATGATAATCGCCGAGATGCATTTCTGTCAAGGCTTCCTGCTGAGGTTCACCCCGCGAACTCCAGGCGCTCCACCCGCCCACGCACCCCCCTCCGCACGGCCAGCGGCATCAGCACGCCCAGGACCGCCAGCACTCCGATGTACGCGATCGTGAACGCGGTGCGGGAATAGGCCAGCTCGTTGGCCAGGGGCAGGAAGACCGCAATCACCATGCCGACCACGATCATCCCGACGAGGCTGGCCATCCTGCCGCCCTTCTTGGGTGGCTGCGAAAACGGCAGGCGCGGGGCGGCCAGGAGGAGCATTTGAATCGCAAGATGCGCGATCAGGCCGAGGACGAGTGTGTGCGCAACCGCATGCCACAGGTCGCCGAAGGACCAGGCGAAGATCCCGAAAAACACGAGCATGTAGGGGGCGACGAAAAGGACCGTGACGCAGAGGCCCGAGTTCACCACCAGCCTGGCACGGTCGGTCGGTGCTGCGAAGAACATCCACGACGCCGGGAACGACTCGCTGCGAAACAGAGTCTCCAGCATGGCCAGGGGAAAGCCGATCGCCGCGAAGTGCAGCAGCCCCAGTCCCATCGGGTAGAGTCCGAATTCGACAAAGGGGTCGGGCAGCGGGCCGTTGCGCACCGCGAGGAAGAAGTACATGAGTGTCGCGGGCAACATGCCCAGTACGCCGAGCCTGAAGGTCATGTCGTCGCGGAACTGGCCCCGCACCAGCGTGGCGACGACGCTCAGTTCACGCGGGAGGCGCGATCGGCCGGAGTGCCTGGGGGCGCTGGACTTGACGTCCGGCCGGCTGACCGTGGTCATTTGCGAGAGGCTCTCCGCATACGCGAAGGAGAGTCTGGAGCGCGCATAGTGGAGCAGGACCGCGACGCTCGCGACGCCGGCCAGAGCCGCGACGGGATAGGCCGCGTTCCATTCCCCCGCGGCGAGCGCGAGAAAGCTCGCGAACCACGCCGGCGGGGCCAGGATGAGCCACGGCGGCGTCGGGATGCCGCCCTGCTCCCGCGCAATTTCGAACACCGGCTCCAGCGCCTCGGTCAACAGGAAGGGCGCGCAGAAGACCGCGAGCATGAGCGCGAGATGGACGTAGGACAGCGCCCTGCGCAAGCGGTGCGGACTCACCAGGCGCAGAAGTGCGGCGTAGCAGCAGACCATCGTCAGGGTCGTGGCCACCGTGATCCCGGCCAGACCCGCCATCCAACCCGCCGCGGCCAGGGGTCCCGCGAGGAAGAGAACCGGGAAGGTGGCCGTCCCGCCGACCAGCGCACCGATAGCCAGGGTATAGACCAGCACGTTGGTCAGCTTGACGAGGAAGTAGGTGCGCGACGAGACGGGCTGGTGGGCGAGGATGTCGTAGTCCGTCGGGGAAATCACGACCGACTGGAAGTCGATGAGGACGGCCATGCCGACGATCACGCCGACCGTGGTAAGCCCGGCCGTGCCGCCGAGCAGCGTACCGCGGTGCACGATCTCCGCCGAGTCCGTCCCCGACGCCCAGCCGGTGTAGCCGACGATCGTGGCCACCCAGATCCCCATGAGGAAGTACATGATCATCGATCCGATCAGGAGGCCGGGGCCGGTGCTGCTCGCGGTCGTGGCGCCCATGTTCAGGCCGCTCGCACCCCGGAAGTCGGACTTGAGCATCGCGCGGGTCAGGACGCGCCACTGCAGGTAGTCGGCGCCGAAGGCCTCGACCACTCGCCGGATCATGTGCGGGGCGCGCTCGGGTCGCGGGTCACGGCCGCAGGTCCGGCCCGACGCGCGACGACCCCAGCGCGGCGAGCAGATCGCGCGTCACCTCCGCCGCGTCGCGCACGCCGGTGAGCTCGGCGAAGGCGTCTTCCAGCGTCGAGGTGCCGGTCCGGGCGGCAATCTCCGCCGCGGTGCCGTCCATGATCGTGCGCCCTTCGTTGATGATCACGATGCGGGTGCAGATCCGCTCCACCACCTCCAGGATGTGGGAGCAGAAGAGGATCGTGCGGCCCTGCGAGGCCAGTTCCCGCAGCAACTGCTTCATCACCAGCGCCGCGTTCGCGTCCAGGCCGTTCAGCGGCTCGTCGAGGAAGAGCACTTCGGGATTGCTGATCAGGGCCGCGCTGATCAGCACCTTCTGCTTCATCCCCTTCGAAAACTCGGCGAGTCGCTTGTTGCGCGCCGGGAGGATGTCGAACAGGCCGAGGAGTTCACCGATCTTCGTGTGCGCCTGCTTGCCCTCGATCTCGCGCAGGGCGGCCACCATCCCGAGGTACTCGCCCGCGGTGAGCGTCTCGTAGAGAGCTCCCGCCTCCGGCACGTACCCGAGCCGGCGCTTGACCTCCATCGGATCCTCCTCCACGTCGAAGCCTGCAACCCGCGCCGACCCGTTCGTCGGCTTGATCATGCAGGTGAGGATCTTCACGGTGGTCGACTTGCCGGCGCCGTTGGGCCCCAGGAATCCGACGATCTCGCCCGGCTCCACCCGCAG
>JAPOOQ010000382.1 GCA_026713345.1 Gemmatimonadota bacterium
CCACCCGGCGCGACGTGCTGCGGGTGCGGCGGGAGATGGGCGAAGCCATGTCGCGCGGGGACAGCGTGATCGTCTTCCCCGAATCCACCACCTCAGGCGGCGACACCATGCTGCCCTTCAAACCCGCCCTTCTCGCCGACGCAGCCGAGGCCAACACCCCCGTGTACTGGCTGACCCTGAGCTACCGGACCCCACCGGACGGACCCGCCGCGCGCGACCAGGTTTGCTGGTGGGGCGACACGGGCTTTCTGCCGCACCTCCTGGGCCTCTTCGCGCTGAGGCGGGTGGAGTGCAGGATGCGCTTCGGCGACGCGCCGCTGAGGGGGGCCAACCGCAAGGTGCTGGCCGCCGACCTGCGGCGCGCGATGCTGGGGGACTTCGAGCCGGTCGCGGTCCGGACGGCGCCACCGGACTCAGGGAAATGAAACGCGGAAGGCGGTGGCTGCGGATCCGCAAGCGCGTGGTCCTGGTGGTGTATCTCGTATTGCTGGCCGCATCGCACGCGGTGCGCGCCGGGCGTCCCGAGGCGCCGCCCCCGCCGGGGTTGTCGTTGCAGCAGGTGGAGGGGTGGCCGCGGCCGAAGCGCGGTTCGGTCACCATTGCCTACCGGGAGTGGAGGACTGATTCCGGCAACAATCTGTCCGAAAATGACAACGAGTTGTCAGTGTTGAATCGGAATCCGGTCGATGGGGAATTGTCAGTGACAAATTATACCCCTAATCTGTCCGACAATCTATCCAGGGATCAAGGTCGGGATCCGGTACGGGGGGTCCTGGAGCGCCCCGGGTCGCGCGGCAACCCCGTCCTGCTCCTCCACGGGAGCCCCGGTTCGGGGAGGGTGTTCCGCCGACTCGGGTCCGCACTGGGCGCCGGACGCCGTGCCATCGCGCCCGATCTGCCCGGGTTCGGCGGATCCACGACGAAGATCCCCGACTACTCGATCCGGGCCCACGCCGCGATGACCCTTCAGCTGCTCGACTCGCTGGCGATCGAGCGCGCGCACGTGGTCGGCTTCTCGCTGGGCGGCGGGGTCGCGCTGGAGATGTACCGGGCCGACCCGGCGCGCATCGCGTCCGTCACCCTGCTCTCCTCCATCGGCGCGCAGGAATACGAGCTGCTGGGCGAGTACCACCTGAACCACGCCATCCACGGTCTGCAGCTTTTCGGCATCTGGGCGCTGCGCGAACTCGTCCCCCACTTCGGGTACGCCGACGACGCCTTCCTGAGCCATTCCTACGCCCGGAACTTCTACGACACCGACCAGCGCCCCCTCCGCGGCATCCTGAGCGGCTACGCGGGCCCGATGCTCATCGTGCACGGCACCGACGACCCCCTCGTCCCCACCGCCGCCGCCGAGGAGCACCACCGCATCGTGCCGCAGTCCGAGATGGTCATGCTGGACGGCAACCACTTCATGATCTTCCTGGAACCGGACCGGATCGCGCCGCCCATCGAGGACTTCCTGGACCGGGTCGAGGCCGGGACGGCCACCCTGCGCGCCAACGCCGATCCAGCCCGCACCGCGGCCGCCGCCACCCCCTTCGACCCCTCCAGCGTACCGCCGGTCATGGGTTTCGCGCTCTTCGTGACGCTGCTGCTGATCGTCGCCGCCACCTTCGTGAGCGAGGACCTGACGTGCATCGGAGCGGGCCTGCTGGTCGCGCGGGGGACGCTGCCGTGGACGGCGGGGGTGGGCGCGTGCCTGGTGGGCCTCGTGGTGGGCGACCTGCTCCTCTACGCGGGAGGACGGCTGCTGGGGCGGCCCGTCACGCGGATCGCGCCGCTCCGGTGGATGATCCGCCAAGAGGAACTCGAGCGCGCCTGCCGGTGGTTTACGGAGCGGAGCGCGGCGCTGCTCATCGGCGGCCGTTTCGTGCCCGGGACGCGCCTGCCCACCTACGTGGCCGCGGGGGTGGTCCGGATGCCGCTGATCCCGTTCAGCCTGTGGATCGTGGTGGCGGCCGTGCTGTGGACGCCGCTGCTGGTGGGGGGCACCGCGCTCTTCGGGGCCGCGGCGGCCGAGCGCGTCGGAGCATTTCAGGACCGGACGCTGCCATGGCTGATTGTGACGGCCATCGCGGCCCTGATCGTGCTCCGGGTCGCGATCCCTCTCTTCAGCGCGGCGGGGAGGCGGCGCTTCCTGGCCCGCTGGGGACGCGTGAGGCGCTGGGAGTTCTGGCCACCGTGGCTCTTCTACATCCCCGTGGTGAGATGGTGTGTCTGGCTGTCCCTGAAGTATCGCTCGCTCACCGCCTTCACCGCGGCCAACCCCGCGTTCCCGGACGGCGGGTTCGTGGGGGAGTCGAAATCGGAGATTATGGGCGCGATCGGGGACCGGGCGCGGGGGGCGCGGGCGGGGGTGGCGGGGGGGGGGGGGGGGCGGGTGGGCGTGGGTGCGGGGGGGCCGGGGGGTGGGCGCCGCGGCTTCCGGGGGGCCCTACTAGTGTCCGGTTGCGGGCGTC
>JAPOOQ010000383.1 GCA_026713345.1 Gemmatimonadota bacterium
TCGGCGAGACCCCGCTCGGCGCGACCCCGGAGGGCAGCGACGGGTGGCAGTCGCGGTTCACGATGCCCGACTCCGCCGTGGCGCTGGAACTCCGCGACCGCGTGTACCGCCGCCTGGTGGTGATCGCGCCGCGCAAGGACCAGGCGCCGTCGGTCGAACTGCTGCTGCCGCAACGCGACACCACCGTGAGGGTCATCCGCGGCGACATCGCCCTCCAGGCCCGGATGAGCGACGACATCGGGCTCGGCGGCGCCTTCTTCGAGTCGATCGTGACGATGGGACAGGACGAGGGGCACATCACCTTCCGCCGCGACACCCTCGAACGCCGCGGCTTTGGCGGCGCCCGGAACGGCGATTTCTCGATGACGATGCCGCTCGCCGACTTCGGGCTCGAAGAGGGAGACATGCTCTCGCTGCGCGCCGTCACCTTCGACAACAACACGCTGTCGGGCCCCAGCTACACCACCTCGGAGACGCGGGTCCTGCGCGTCGCCACGTCGTCGGAGTACGACTCGCTCGCGATCGAGGGCGCGCCGCCACCCAACGACACCCTCTTCCTGACGCTGCGCTACATCATCCAGCTCACCGAAGAGATCGACGCCGAGAAAAACCGGATGGATCGCGACCTCTTCGTGGACTCGGCGCAGACCATCGGGCTGCAGCTTCGCCGCGTGATCCGCACCGTCGAACAGATGCAGGTGGAGTGGACGATGGAGGGCGTGTTCGACCCCAATCCGCTCCTGGCCGAGGCGCATGAAGCGCTGTGGGAAGGCGCCCGCGCCCTCTATATCGCGGAGACGGGCGAGGCGCTGCCGCCGCTCTGGGTCGCGCTTGCGCTGCTCGAGGAGTTCGCGCTGGCGGAGCGCTACTACTTCCGGGGCCAGCCCCCCGAACTGCTGGTCAACCTGGGACGGGTGCGGCTGCAGGGGCACGACACGGGGTACGCGGCACCCCGGGTCCCGAGACCGGTGTCCGGCGAACTGCGGCAGGAAATGCTGGGGCACTACACGCAGTCCATGCAGTTTCTCGAAACGGTGCCCGACAGCGCCCTGAACACGCTCATGCTGATGCAGGTCGACGCGCTGCGCGAGTATCCCGACCTCGCATCGCTCCTCGGAGAAGCGATCGATGCCATCCGGGACGGCGAAGACGCATCCGCCCCGCTGGCGGACGTGCGCCGCTACCTCGAGGGAGAAACGATCGTGAGACGAACGCTCACAACCTGGAGCGCAATGTGGCTGAGACGATGAAAGAGCTGGCCGAGGTGATCCACCCCTGGGCCCGCAAGGGGAAAATCGCCCGCCCCCTCGACCCGGCGCTCCCCGCGCAGCAGTTCCGCTGGACGTCGGTGCAGTACGAGGTGGGCGACTGGGAAAGCGGCCTGGGGATGGTGGCAAACCTGATCGACACGATCGCCCGCTATACCATCCTGCCCGTGGCGCCGCGTGGGAGCATTGTCCCGCTCGGCAGCCGTCAGATTTTCGAGCACCCCTTCATCTGGTTTACGGGTCACTTCCCGCTCGCCTTCACCGAGCAGGAACGCACGAACCTGCGCGACTACGTCGACCGGGGCGGTTTCATCGTCATGGACGACCACAA
>JAPOOQ010000384.1 GCA_026713345.1 Gemmatimonadota bacterium
CCAGGCGTCCCGAGCGCGCCCATTCACCGGATTCGCGGGAAAACACCGTTGCCGCGCCCAGCCCGAAGTCGGCGGAGGGATCGGCCAGGACCGCGACCTGGTCCCCGATGTGCAGACCCGCGCCCCTCGAGGCCGGCGCGCCGTCCGCGTTGTACAGCGGCGAGTCTCCCGTCCGGGCCCAGCCCTCTCCGCTCCGGCGATACTCGTGGAACTGGCGGGCACCGCCCACCAGCAGGGTCTCCCCATCCGCCGCCAGGGACGTGCCGTATCCCAGGCGCATCACGTCGTCCTCCGGTTCCAGGGTCCCGACCGACTGCCAGGTTCCGTCGACCTTCGCGTAGCGGTGTACGACCTGGGTCTGGAGCTCCCCGACGAGCAGTTCCCCGCCTCCGAGGGCCAGGGAGAAACCGAAGGATGTCGGCTGTGCAGGCTCGCCGGGCGCCGTCAGGGTTCCGGCAGATTCCCATTCGCCGTCCGCGACCGGCTTCTCGAAGAGGTGCACTGCATTGTTGAACGGATCGCCGAAAGCCAGGAGATGGTCGTCGTGGGCCAGCGGGATCGTGCCCGTCCCTGCCGATTGCAGGGGAACCGTGAATTGTCCAGCGGGGATGGCGACTCCGTCCGCATTCATCCTCATCCGCTCGATCCGGTAGCCGTCGCTCGGCGGATAGCTGATCACCAGCTCGTCTTCCCAACCCGCAAGCGTTGTCCCGAATGGCTCGTTCGAGACCGACACTTGCAGATCCGGCCTGGCATCCGGGTCACCGATGTCCTCCAGGCGGAAGGAGTAGAGTTGTCCCCCGCCCTGTCCGCCGGCCGTCACGAATACGTGGTCGCCCACTTGCGCCAACCTGTGGCCGAAACGGTCGAGGGTCCGGGGCTGGACGTCACGCAGCACGGGGTTGTTCCCGGGTGTGGCCCTGAGTGCAGCCACGCTGCGCCAGGAATCCCCTTCCCGCGCGAAGACCCAGACCGTGCCCGGCTCCCGCTCGTGAGCGGACTCGCCGACCAGGATGTAGCCGTCGGTTACGAGAACTGAGCCGCCAAAGGCCTGGGCCCGAGCCGCCGCCGGGGAGGTGGCGATCAGGATGGCGGCGGATATCGCGGAAGCCGCAACGTACGCGGCGATCCTGCCGAGCACGGGCTTCGGCTTGGTGGGGAAAAACGGGTCTGCGGGGGCATACTGGCTGCGCACGGGCGTGTCCTCCGAATCGGCAGGTGGAAAGTGACTTTGTAATCTACGCCGACCGCGCGCGGAGGACGACCATCCATGCCTGGTACTACGAGATCGTGAGGCCACGCTCCAAGTGGAATCATGAAACAGATTATTATTGATTTCTAACAGTTTTCTGTTATTATTGATTTATGATTCACACATTCTCTGTATCCAACTACGGATCCATACGCGAAGAGGTGACCCTCGATCTCCGGATCCCGGGCACCGCGCCGGACCTGGCTTGCTTCAGGCGGAGTGCGGCCAAGCCGGATGTTCGGCTGCCCACGGTCGCCGTTCTGATGGGGCCGAACGGGTCCGGCAAGACGACGCTGCTGCGGGCGCTGGTGGACTTGGGGCGGATTGGCTCCTCACCGACCGAACCCGTCACTCTGTTCCCGTTCTCATCGCACGAGACAAGGTGGGCGCCGACACGCTTCTCCATCGAGGGCGAAGCGGACTTTCTGGCGCCCGGCGAAGGTCCGCGAAGATTCCGGTACGAAATCGAGATCGGGCGCCAACCGACGGACGACGGAGGGGATGGCCCCCTGTTCGTAAGTCGAGAAACACTGGTCCACTTCCCCAAAGGACGGCGTCGCCGACTCCTTGAACGGCGGGCTCCGGAGGTACCCATCTATGTTTCACGCGAAATCGGTCTGACCGCCCGGGACGATCGCCTGAAAGGGGTTGAGCCCAACCGATCAGCGATCGGCACGCTGGCGCTGGTCAATGTGCCTGCCGCAAGCCGGTTCGCGAAATTCCTCAGCAACTCTCTGCGCGTCGCGAGCAACATCTCGGGGAACGAAACGTTCACACCGGATACTTCGACCGTCATCGGGTGGTTGGAGGCAAATGGCGAGGCAAGGGAGTGGGTACGCGGACAGGTCCGGCGGAGCGATCTTGGAATCGAGGACATCGAGGTCGTCGACGGATTCGGCGGCAAGCACCTCCGTTTCAACCACACGGGGTTGGATTGGCCGATCGTCCTTGGCATGGAGTCCAGGGGTACGCGGAGCCTGATTCACCTGCTGCCATTGGTCAGGTTCGCGCTGGATACCACCGGATTGGCGATCCTCGACGAAATCGATGGAGCCCTGCACGTCGACATGCTCGCGGAGATCCTGGATTCGTTCCGATCCCGCAAGAGCAACCCGAATGACGCTCAGTTGCTGATGTCCTCGCACCACGTGGGGTTGCTCGACGATCTGGAAAAGGAGGAGGTCTTCATCGTCGAGAAGGACGACAGCGGTGCCACCCGGGTGTACGGTGCGCAGGACGTCAAGGGTCTGCGCCGTGACGTGCGTCTGTATGCGAAGTACCGGGCGGGCGTGCTGGGCGGGTTGCCCCGGTTCGGTTAGAGCGCGATGCGGCGGCGGGGTGGGGTTGAGCGCAGGCGAGTCATCTTCATCGGAGTAGAGGGGAAGAGCGACCGGGCATTCGTTCAGTTTCTCCAGCGGACTTGCGACGAAGCGGGCCTTCATCTTCACCTGGATGTCAAGTCCGCCAAAGGCGGTGATTCCATGGCGGTCGTTGAGGAAGCCGGACGTCGACTCAAGAAGCACCCTGACCCGCGGGTCATCAAGAAGCGGCTGGTTGTGCTGGACGCCGATCGTATCGAGACCGATAGGGCAGGGGGCC
>JAPOOQ010000385.1 GCA_026713345.1 Gemmatimonadota bacterium
CACCTACTTCGTCCACGTGAACGACGAGCCCGAAAACCGCGCCGAGCTGCGCCTGGTCGTCAATGCGGGCTCGATCCTTGAGGACGAGGACCAGCTCGGACTGGCCCACTTCGTCGAGCACATGGCCTTCAACGGCACGGAGAACTTCGAGAAGCAGGCGCTGGTGGATTACCTTGAGTCGATCGGCATGCAGTTCGGCCCCGACGTCAACGCCTACACCAGCTTCGACGAGACGGTGTACATGCTGCAGGTCCCGATGGACGATCCCGAGGTGCTCGCGACGGCCTTCCAGATCCTGGTGGACTGGGCGGGCGGCGTGCTCTTCGACCCTGAGGAGGTCGACAAGGAGCGCGGCGTCGTGATCGAGGAGTGGCGGGGACGGCGGGGAGGCATGGCCCGGATCCAGGACGAGCAGTTTCCTGTAATCTTCCACGGGTCGCGCTACGCGGAGCGGCTCCCGATCGGCGACACCGACATTCTTCAGAACGCCCCCGCGGAACGGCTGCGCAGCTTCTACGAGGACTGGTACCGGCCGGACCTCATGGCGGTCATCGCGGTCGGCGACTTCGACGGAGACGCGATCGAAGCGATGATCCGCGAGCATTTCGGCGGTCTTCAGGGCCCGGACAACCCGCGCCCCAGGACCGATACCGAGGTCCCGATCGACCATCCCCCGCTGATCTCGATCGCCACCGACCCGGAAATGCCCCTTGCGCAGGTTTCGGTCCTCTACAAGCAACCGCCCAGTCCGCGCGGCTCTATCGCCGATTTCCGCCGCGCCCGGGTTCGGTCGCTCTATTCGGGGATGCTCAACGAACGGCTCAACGAGCTGACGCTTCAGGCCGACCCGCCGTTCCTTTTCGCGGGCGTGGGCGGCGGCGGCTTCGTGCGCGGGGTGGACGCGTCGGAGTTCAGCGCAGCGGTCCCCGAGGACGGGATCGTAAAGGGGCTCGACGCGCTCCTCACCGAGGCCGAGCGGGTGGCGCGACACGGTTTCACCGCGAGCGAACTCGAGAGGGAGAAGGCGTCGCTCAGCAGGAGCTACGAGAGTCGGCTCGCGGAGGCGGAGAACCGGGTGTCGGGGGCGCTTGCGAGCCGCTACATCAACGTGTTCCTGAACGACAATCCTTACCCGAGCGTCGAGACTGAAGTGGCGCTGGCCGCTGCCGTCCTGCCCGGGATCACCCTGGAGGAGACCAACGCCTTCGCGCAGGGATGGCTGACCGAGCTGGGGCGGGTGATCACGGTCGCCGGACCGGAGAAGGAAGAGCTCGAAGTTCCGACCGAGGAGGACGTGACCTCCGTCTTCGCGGCGGTTGCCGCCAAGGAGATCGAACCGTACGAGACCGACGATGTCGAAGTCCCGCTGCTCGCCGAGACGCCCATGGGCTCGGCCGTCGTCTCCGAGGAATCGGTGGACGAGATCGGCGTCACCATCTGGGAGCTCGCGAACGGGGTGCGCGTCGTGCTCAAGCCGACCGACTTTCGGGACGACCAGATCATCTTCCGGGCGACGAGCCCGGGCGGTACGTCGCTGGCGCCCGTCGAGATCCTGGGCCATGCCCGGCTGGCCTCGGCGCTGGTCTCCCAGGGCGGCGTCGGGGACTTCGATCCGATCGCGCTTGGCCGGAAGCTCTCCGACAAGCGGGCCAGCGCCGGCGCCTCTATCGGGACGCTGACGGAGGGCATCAGCGGCTCTGCGTCTCCGCAGGACCTGGAGACGGCATTCCAGCTCATCTACCTGCGCTTCACGGCGCCCCGGAAGGACGAGACGGTCTTCCAGGCATTCCAGTCGCAGATCGACATGATGGCCAACATGGGGTTGCAGCCCTCGACTGCGCTGGGGGACACGATGGCGGTCTACAGAGGGCAGGGGCACCCGCGCGGGGCCCAGACCTTCGAGGAACAGATCCAGGAAATGCGGGATGCGGACCTGGACGTGGCCATGGACTTCTACCGCGACCGCTTCGCGGACGCGTCCGACTTCACCTTCTACTTCGTGGGCACCTTCGAACTCGATGGTATCCGTCCGCTCGTCGAGACCTACCTGGGCGGGCTGCCGAACCTGGGACGAGTGGAGAACTGGGTCGATCACGGGGTGGATCCGCCGGCGGGGGTGATCGAGAAGGTCGTGCACAAGGGAATTGAGCCCCAGAGCAGGACCACGATCATCTTTGCGGGTGACGCGGAGTACTCACGCGAGGAGTGGACAGCGATCAACGCCATGGGTGAGATCCTCCAGATCCGCCTGCGAGAGTTGCTGCGCGAGGATCTGGGCGGCACCTACGGCGTCGGCGTTTCGGGGTCGATCAGCTACCGCCCCGACGAGGAGTACGCAGTCTCGATCCAGTTCGGCTCGGACCCGGAGCGGGCCGAGGAGCTGGCGGCGGTCGTCTTCGAGGAGATCGAGCGGCTGAAGGCCGAGGGGCCGGATGCCGAGACCGTCGACAAGGTGCGCGAAACCCAGCGGCGCTCCAAGGAGACCAGCCTGGAGCAGAACGGGTACTGGCTGAACCAGCTCTCCGCGTTCGAGAGCGGGGGGCTCGACATCCGCATGATCCCGTCGTACCACTGGGTCGAGGGCTGGACCGCGGAGCAGGTGCATCGGGCCGCGATGCGCTACCTGCGCACCGACCAGTACATGAAGTTCGTGCTGCTGCCCGAAAACAAGGTGGGGTAGGACCCCACGGGGCCGACAATGTCCCAGTCAGTGTACGCGCGCCGGGAGCGCATCCCGGTGCGCGTGATGGAGCATGACGAGATCGCCACCGAGGTGGCAGGACGCATCGCGTCCCTCATCCGCGCGCGCACGGATGAGGGACGCGATGCCGTTCTCGGCCTCGCCACCGGCTCCACTCCGGTCGGTGTCTACCGGGAGCTGATCCGCCTCCATCGCGAAGAGGGGCTCGACTTCGCGAACGTCGTCACCTTCAACCTCGACGAGTACTTCCCCATGCGGCCCGGCAGCATCCACAGCTACCACCGCTACATGCGCGAGAACCTCTTCGACCGCGTCAACATCCGGCCCGGGCGGCGCCACATCCCCCGGGGCGACCTCGCCGAGGACGAGGTGGAGGCGCACTGCGCGGACTTCGAGCGCCGCATCCGCGAGGCGGGCGGGATCGATCTGCTACTCCTGGGGATCGGCCGCAGCGGGCACATCGGCTTCAACGAGCCGGGTTCGGTGCGTGATTCGCGCACCCGCCGCCTCTACCTCGACACGGTGACGCGCGCCGACGCGGCCGCCGACTTCTTCGGCGAGGAGAACGTGCCGCCCCAGGCGATCACGATGGGGGTGGCGACGATCCTGGAGGCGCGCGAGGTCGTGCTGCTGGCGACCGGCGAGCACAAGGCGGAGATCGTGCTGCGGGCGGTGGAGGGGGAGGTGCACGCCGACGTGGCCGCGACCTTCCTGCAGCAGCACCGGGCGGCGACGGTGTACCTCGATCCGGCCGCGGCCGCGGATCTCACGCGCTTCCGTACCCCGTGGCTGGTCGGCGATGTGGAGTGGACGCCCCGCCTCGAGACCGAAGCCGTGATCTGGCTCAGCCAGCAGACCGGCAAGCCCATCCTGCACCTCGCGAACGAGGACTACCGGGCCCACCACCTGGGCTCGCTGGTGTCGGGGCACCGGTCGGCGGAGCCGCTGAACGGGCAGGTCTTCAACGCGCTCATCTCGAAGATCCGGGGCAAGAGCCGGCTCCCGCGCGGCCAGGAGATCGTGGTCTTTTCTCCGCATCCGGACGACGACGTGATCTCCATGGGCGGACTGCTGCGCAAGCTGGCGGAGAACGGCAACCGGGTGACGGTTGCCTACCAGACCTCGGGCAACATCGCAGTCTTCGACCATGAGGTGCGCCGCTACCTGGACGTCATGCGGCGTGCGTCCTGCGTGATTGAAATGGGCGGCCCGGAGGCGGTGGAGGCGGCCGTGGCGTCGGTCGAGGAGTGGCTGGCGCGCAAGGAGCCGGGCGACATCGATGCCCCGGTCGTGCAGGACCTTAAGCGAATCATCCGCGAGAGCGAGGCGTCGGCGGCGATCGAGGCGCTGGGGCTGGCCAAGGACCGCGCCCGCTTCCTTGATCTTCCGTTCTACCAGACGGGCAAGGTCCGGAAGAACCCGATCTCGGACGCGGATGTGGCGATTGTCGCGGACCTGCTCGAGGAAGTCCGCCCGTCGATGGTCTTTGCCGCCGGTGATCTCTCCGACCCGCACGGCACGCACCGGATGTGCCTGGAAGCAGTGGAAAGTGCGCTGGCCCGCTACAGCGGCGATCCCCCCCTTCTGTGGTACTACCGCGGCGCGTGGGTGGAGTGGGGAATCAGCGAGGCCACGGTTCTCGTGCCGCTCTCGGAGCACGAGATGCGCGTGAAGGTCCAGGCCATCTTCCGGCACGAATCGCAGAAGGACTCGGCCCCCTTCCCGGGGTCGGACCCGCGCGAGTTCTGGCAGCGCGTGGTCGACCGCAACCGCGAGACGGCGGATCTGCTGGCGTCGCTGGGGCTGCCGGCGTACCGGGCGATGGAGGCGTACGTGACGATGCGGGGTGGCCGCAGGGTGGAGGCGCAGGAGATCCCGACGGCGTCGCTGGGGGAGGAGGGGGGGTGAGGGGGTCTTCACCCTTGCGCGCGACCCGGTAGATTACCGCTTCCGCAACACCCGGGCCCAATTTGGTGTACCACTCAGGCGGAGGTATTCCACCATGCATCAATGTCCCGTCTGCGACGCAGACGTCACCATTTCCGAGGATCCCGTCGAGGGTGAACTCCTCGAATGCGAGGACTGCGGCACCGAGATCGAAATCCTCGCGCTCGACCCCATCACGCTCGGCGAAGCGCCCGACGCGGAGGAGGACTGGGGTGAGTGACCGTGGCGTCGCGCGCGGCCTCCGGTCATCCCCGGTGCGCACACCTTTGGCCCAGCGCGGAGCGCGTGAATGAGGGTCGGGTTCCTCCATTCCCTCATCCGCAGGGACGAGAAGCTCCTGATAGCCGAGCTGAGGAAGCGCGGCGACATCGAGCTCGTCTTCCTGGATGACCGGAAGCTCGTCTTCGACCTGGAGGGTCGGCCGCCGGTGGACGTGGTGCTGGAGCGGTCGATCAACCATTCCCGCGCGATGCACGCGCTGCGCCTCTTCGAGGGCGTCGGCACGGTGTGCGTCAACGCATACGAGGTTGCGCGCCGCTGCGGCGACAAGATCCTCACGGCTGCCTCGCTGCGCGACCACGGCGTGCCCCAGCCGGAGGTGCGGATCGCCTTCACGCCGGAGTCGGCCCTGGCGGCAATCGAGGAGCTGGGCTATCCGGCCGTGCTGAAGCCCGCGGTGGGTTCCTGGGGTCGGCTCCTGTCGAGAGTCAACGACCGCGACGCGGCCGAGACGATCCTGGAGCACAAGGCGATCCTGGGGAGCTACCACCACTCGATCTTTTTCGTGCAGCGGTACGTGGAGAAGCGCGGCCGCGACATCCGCAGCTTCGTCGTGGGGGACGAGTGCGTCGCGGCGATCTACCGCACCTCGGATCACTGGATCACGAACACGGCGCGGGGCGGGCGGGCGAGCAACTGCCCCGTCACCGCCGAGCTTGCGGAGATCTCGCTGCGGGCGGCGGAGGCGATGGGCGGGGGCGTGCTGGCGGTGGACCTGTTCGAGCAGGACGGCGGGTTCCTCGTGAACGAGGTCAACTACACGATGGAGTTCCGGAACAGCATCGACGTGACGGGGGTGAACATCCCCGAGCGAATCGTGTCGTACCTGCGGGAGGCGGTGCGGTGATCAGGGTTGCGATCGCCGGCGGCTCCGGATACGCGGGCGGCGAGCTTTTGCGCCTGCTGCTGGCCCATCCCGACGTCGAGGTGGCGCAGGTGACTTCGGAGCGCCTGGCGGGGAAGTTCGCGCACCGGACCCACCCCAACCTGCGCGGCCTCACGCGGCTCCGGTACGTGCCCCTCGGCGAGCTGTCATCCTGCGACGTCCTCTTCTCCTGCCTGCCGCACGGTGCGTCCGCGCGCCACATCGACCAGTTCCTCGCGAACGCGGAGCGTGTCGTCGACCTCGGCGCCGACTTCCGTCTCGCCGATCCCGACGAATACGAGCGCTTCTACGGGGAGCCCCACCCGCGCCCCGGCCTACTTGGCCGCTTCGTCTACGGGATCCCGGAGCTGAACCGCGAAGCGCTGGAGAAGGCCAGCCTGGTGGCGTGCGCGGGGTGCAACGCCACGGTCTCCATCCTGGCGCTGCGGCCGCTCTTCGTGGAGCAGGTGGCGAAGTCGGTGGTGATCGAGGTGAAGGTCGGGTCGAGCGAAGCGGGCAACCGGGCGAGCGAGGCCAGCCACCACCCCGAACGCAGCGGCGCGATGCGGTCCTACAACCCCACCGGGCACCGCCACCTGGCCGAGATCCGGGCCGTGCTCGGGGGGCCGGGGGCGGCGTGCGCGCCCGTGGGCGGAATCCACTTCTCGGCCACCGCAGTCGAGATGGTGCGCGGCATCCTCGCCACCTGCCACGTCTTCGTGAGGGAGGACCTCGACGACAAGGAACTCTGGAGGATCTACCGGCGCGCCTACGCGGACGAGCCTTTCGTGCGGATCGTGAAGGAGCGCACGGGGATTCACCGCTATCCCGACCCGAAGCTGGTGGCCGGGTCGAACTACTGCGACATCGGCTTCGAGACCGATCCGCACGCGCGGCGGGTGGTGGTGATGGCCGCGATCGACAACCTGATGAAGGGCGCCGCAGGGCAGGCCGTGCAGGCGTTCAACATCATGCACGGGCTGCCGGAGAGGCGCGGGTTGGAGTTCCCCGGACTCCACCCGGCCTGACGGCGGCCGAACCAGGGCGAGATACGTGTGCCGGCTGCTCTGCGTCCGCTCCGGCGGCGAAGGCTTCGAGATGGAGGAGCACCTCGCTGCCCTCGCCCGGATCGCGCGTGACAGCAAGGAATACCAGGGGCACGGCTGGGGGTGCGCCTGGCTCGAGGGCCCGCGGGCGGACGGTGGCGGAGCCCGCTGGCGCTTCCACCACGACATCGCGCCGATCTGGGACGCCGCCGCCCGCCCGGCTGGCCGCACCACGCTGCTTGTCGCCCACGCCCGCAGCGCGTTTCGCGACGAGGGCATCCGGGTCGAGAACAACATGCCGTTCACCGACGGCGAGCGGGTCTTCGCCTTCAACGGGGAGCTGCACGGCGTGCGCATCCGGGAGCGGGGACGGATCGGTGCCGAGAAGGTCTTCAACTTCGTGAAGCGATTCGACCGGGGCGACTTCACGACCGCGCTCACCCGCGGCCTCGACGCCATCGAGCGGCGGACCCGCTACATGCGCGCGATGAACCTGGTGGTCGCCGACACGGGGCGAAGGGTCCACTTCGCGTCTCGCTTTCGAGAGGATCCCGGGTATTTTCAAATGCACACGGCGACGGTGGACAGTGCCCACGTCCTCTGTTCGGAACCCTATCCGCGGACGGCCGCGCGGGTGCGCTGGGCTCCCGTCGTGAACGGTTACACGGGAACCCTGTGAGAGGCCTGGGGAGCTGCCCATGATTCTGATAAAGATCGGCGGGGGCGCGAACATCAACCTGGAGGGCATCGCGCGCGATGTGGCCGAGCTGGATGACCGGATCCTGATCGTCCACGGGGCCAACGCGCTGCGCGACGAGCTGGCGGCCCGGCTCGGGGTGGAGAAGCAGGTCCTCACTTCGGTGTCGGGCTACAGCAGCGTGTACTCGGACGAGGAGCTGATCGACGTCATGCTGATGGCGTACTCGGGGCTGCGCAACAAGCGGATCGTCGAACTGCTGCACCAGCGGGGGGTCAACGCGGTCGGCCTCACGGGGGCCGACGGCGCGCTGGTCCGCGGGATGCGCAACAAGGGCATCCGCGTGCGCGAAGGCGGCAAGACGCTGATCAGGCGGGACCTCTCGGGCAAGCCGGTCGCCGTCAACCGGAAGCTGCTCGGATGGCTGTTGGAGAACGGCTACACGCCGGTCGTGACCTTCCCGCTCATCGATGAACGCAACGTTCTGATCAACACGGAGAACGACGACATCCTGACCCTGCTGGCGCTGGCCGTGCGCCCAACCTGGGTGATCCAGCTGATCGAGGCGCCGGGGCTCCTGGAGGACCCCGACGATCCGGAGTCGGTGGTGTCCCTGGTGCCGCCGCAGCAGCTGGCCCGTTGGGAAGACCGCGTCGCCGGCCGCATGAAGCGCAAACTGAAGGCGATCGGGCAGATCACGCAGGTGCGGGGCATGAAGGTGCTGATTGCGGACGGGCGCACCGAGAAGCCGATCTCCGACGCGATGGCGGGCAAGGGGACGGTGATCGGGTGAGCGGGGCCGCGGGCCAGGCCGGCACCGGAAACGCACCGGGCCCCGATGGCTGAGAGCGCCCGCTACATCGAGCGCCGCTGGGCGCTGGAGGTCTTCCCGAAGCGCGACATCACGCTGGTGCGGGGCAGGGGGGCGGAGGTCTGGGACGACGATGGGCGCCGCTACATCGACTGCGTGGCCGGGATCGGAGTGGCGAGCGTCGGGCACGCCAACGAGGCCGTGGCCGAGGCGCTGGCCGGGCAGGCCCGCACGCTGGTCACGTGTCCGGGGATCTTCTACAACGACACGCGCGCACGGCTGCTCGAGAAGCTGGCCTCGATCGCGCCGGAGGGGCTGACGCGCGGGTTCCTCTGCAACTCGGGGGCCGAGAGCGTCGAGGCGGCGATCAAGTTTGCGCGGCTGACCACGGGGCGCGCGGGGGTCGTCTCCGCCATGCGGGGCTTTCACGGGCGGACCCTGGGGGCGCTGTCGGCGACCCACAAGAAGGAGTACCGCGAGGGGTTCGGGCCGCTGGTGCCGGGGTTCTCGTTCGTGCCGTTCAACAGTGCCGCGAAGCTGCGTGCCGCGGTGGGAGGGGAGACGGCGGCCGTCGTGATCGAGCCGGTGCAGGGAGAGGGCGGGATCCGTCCGGCGACTGCGGAGTTTCTGCAGGCAGCGCGCGACGTGTGTGACGAGACCGGGGCGCTGTTGGTCTTCGACGAGATCCAGACGGGCTTCTGCCGCACGGGAAGGATGTTCGCGTGCGAGCACCACGGCGTCGTCCCGGACATGCTGTGCCTGGCCAAGGCGATCGCCGGGGGTGTGCCGACGGGTGCCGTGTTGGCGAACGAACGCATCCGGCTTCCGCCGGGCAAGCACGGCACCACCTTCGGCGGCAATCCGCTGGTGTGCGCGGCGGCGCTGGCGGCGATCGAGTTCATGCAGGAGGAGCGGTTGGCCGAGCGGGCGGAGGTGCTGGGCGCGCGCTTCCGGGAGCGCTTCGAGCCGCGGATGCCACGGCGAGTGCGCGCGCTGCGGCAGGTGGGACTGATGATCGGCGTCGAGCTGAGGGAGCGGTGCCGGCCACATATCAACGCGCTCGCCGAGGCGGGTGTGCTGACGCTGCCGGCGGGCACGACGGTGATTCGGTTGCTGCCGCCCCTGGTGATCAGCGAAGCAGAGATCGACGAGGTGGTGGAGGTGCTGGTGCGGGTGCTGAGTTGAGGTTTTTCTTGCGGCTGAGGGGTCGCGCTCCTACTTTGGGCGCTCAACTCCTGCCCCGGGAGACTTCCGGGGCACGGACCCACGCAGTTTGGAAACAGGTGGTAGCGACATGAAGAGCATTCCCTGGGCGTCAGCGATTTCGATGGTTCTGGCACTCGCCTTCGTTGCGGTGGTCGGCTGTGGAGGTCAGTCCGAATCCGGTGCAGCCGGAGACGACGAAGGCGGGCTCGCGCAGGAGGCTGCGGAAGGGGAGGGGGAGGCTCGCGAAGGGATGGAGGGCGGCGAGGGTGCAGGGGGTGGCGAGCACGAAGAGGGTGGAGAGGGTGGTGCAGAGGGTGGCGAGGGCGAAGAGGGGGGCGAGCACCGGGAAGGCGGCGAACACGATGAGGGCGGCGAGCACGCGGAAGGTGGCGAGCACGGCGAGGGAGGGGAGGGCGAAGAGGGCGAAGAGGGCGGCGATTACATCGGCCGCGCCGAGGGCTGGGACGCCACGCGTCGCGGAATGAGGCTGACGCTCTCCTACGATGCGGCGCGCGACGCCTTCGTGGGGATGGTGGAGAACACGACCGATGCGATGATCTGTGCCGTTCGTGTTGAGGTCCACCTGGAAGGAGGCCCCGAACTCGGGCCCACGGGGCGGCAGGACGTTGGTGCGGGTGAGTCCGTCTCGGTGGAGCTGTCGGCGGAGGGGGAGGGCGTCGAGCGCTGGACCGCTCACCCGGAAAGTTCGGCCTGCGGGGGCTGAGGCTCGGCGAGGGCCGTCCCCGTTTCCTCTTCCAGGGCGCCGAGGGCGAAGAGCGGGGCCCAGCTCTGGAAGCGCTGGCCGCACCACCGGCCCGTGCGTGAATCGAAGTTCTCGCGGCAGAATCCCGTGCGACGCCGATCCGCCAGAAACATGCCGGCCCCCTTCCACGCGAGCTCCGCCGCGAGGTCGTCGAAGCCGTACCGTCGCAGCCCCTGCAGCACGAGGTAGTTCATCGGTGGCCAGATCGAGCCGCGCCAGTATTGCTGGTCGCCGAACGCGGGATCGTCGCGCGAGATCGTGGGCAGCACCCATTCGCCCCAGAAACGCACCGGGTCGCGCAGCAGGTTGACCATGCGCCGGGCACGTTGCCGCGAAGGAATGCCCGCGATGAGGGGGAGGAAGTGCGACGCTGCCACGCGCGGCGACCGCCCCGAAGGCAGTTCGTCGAGGTACAGGCCGGCGGCTTCGGACCAGAGGGTCCGGTTCATCGTCTCGGCGAGGCGCTGCCGACTGGCGTCCAGGCGCCGCGCGGTCGGGTCGTCCCCCAGTTTGCGCGCGATGCGCGCCATGCACTCGAGGTCGAGCGCGCGGTAGCTGCACAGATCCACCGCCGACATGGCGAGGACTTCCCGCTCGGCATCCCACTCGGCCTCTTCCCAGAGCGGGAGGTCGTCCTGGCCGGATTCCCAGGCCGCGCGCTGGTGGCCGCTCGCGCCGACTTCCCACTCCGGAACCTGCTCCGGGCCCGGCACCAGCGCCGTGTCCGATCCCCATGAGAGCAACCCCGGAGTGAGGCCTTCGCGGCGCGGTCGCCCGTTCTTGTCGGCGACCCACCAGTCGGACCAGGCAAGGAGCCCGGGATACGCGGCGGCCAGCGCATCGCGGTCGGGGTGGATGCGGTGCAGGTTCAGCGCCGCGAAGGAGCCGACGGGGGGCTGGGAGCGGTCGGGGGTGCCGCCCAGGCGGCTCCGCCAGTTGGGGATGTTGCCGTTCGGGTAGCCCGCCTCGACGCCGGCGAGGAGGGTCGACCAGGCCAGTTCGGCCGAGACGGTCGCGAGCAGGAGGGCGTTGAAGAAGGTGTCCCAGCCGAAGATGGTCCAGTCGTCGGTCTCGGGAGAGCGCGTGGCGTCAACGGCGCGCGGTCTCGGGAAGATCCAACGTCGGCCGGCAGGGGTGTAGAGCCTGCCGGTTTCGGGCTGGAGGAGGACGGTCCACATCAGGTTGTCGGCGATGCTCTCGAGCAGCTCGGAGTGGGTGGCGCGCGGCGGACCCGCCAGCGAAGGCCGCGCCCTGGCGGAGACGGCCGCGCTCTGACCCGGCCGGGTGGTCGCGCGGAGCCTGCGGCGGGCCCACTCCGTCCGCGCCTCGTCGATCCAGGTGTCCGCGTCGGGGAGGAGCTTGTGGGCCCGGGCGAGCGGGTCTCCGCCCCACGCAGCTACCATGGCCACGCGCCCGGTGGCCCCCGGGGCGACATCGAGGGTGCGCGCGGGGTGGACATCGTCGCCTGGCTCCGGCATGGCACCGCTGCCCTGGGCCGATCCCGCCTGGTCGCCGGCCGCGACGTCTGCCGCGCCGACGTCCGCAGCCTCTCGGCGCCGCCCAGTCCCCGCCGAGAACACGGCCGCAATCTCCCTCGTTTCGAGCGCGGCTCGCCAGCCGTCCGCGCCGGGATCGCCGGCCTCGCCCGCCATCTCCGCCCTCTCATCCCCCCCCACCTCGACCCAGCGCGCGCTCCATCCCCACGGCGCATCCCCGACCAGCTCCAGACGGCCGGGCGCGTTCACGGTGGCGCTGAGTGCGACGGCATCCGCGCGGCGTGACCACTCCAGGATCAGGGTGCCCGCCGCCGGGGCAGACGAAGGCGACGGCTCGGCGTCCAAGTCGAACTCGACGCGTGCGTAGGAGCCGTCCGGCGCGTGCGTGCCGACGCGCGAGACCATCCAGTACCAGTCGCCGTTATGGCGACGATCGCCTGCCGGGGTGGTGAAGGCGAGGCGCACCGCGATTCCGTCGTCGGGGCCATCGGTGAAGACCAGGCCGGCCCAGTTGCGTGCTTCGAGGGCGCCTACGTGCATGGGGGTGGACCTCATGACCGGGCGATGAGCGTTGTTTTCGGACCTAAGCGGGTTTGCGAGCCAGAAAACAGTACAGCGGCGTGAAGATCCCCGTCTTGCCGCCCGCGACATACGCCTCCGCGGTCCGATCGAGGAGCCGAACGACTTCCGCCGAGCCATTCGGAAAGAGCCGTAGCAGCTCGGCCAGCTTCGATCCTGCGATGATCGCCTTGCGGCCCCACGGAAGCCTTATCAAGGCGTTCCCCAACGTCCCGTGGCGACTTTCCATGGGTTGAAACCAAGGCGTGGAGGGTCCCTCCTGGACGTCCCAGTCCCTTCCCTCAATGACCTGAAATCCCGCGGCTTCGAGCGCGTGATTCACTTCCCCGAACGTGGCGATGTCGTGCAGCGCGATACCGCGCATGAGATCCTGCTTGACGGCACGGTGCCGACCGTCGTTCGGATCGTACCGGTCCGTAAGACACATTTCCTGACCCCAGAACAGGGCACCCGGTTTCAGCACGCGGAATATCTCCGCGAAGGCGCGTTGCTTGTCTTGCGCATGGCACGTTGACTCCATGGCGTAACCCCGGTCGAAGGTGTCGTCCTCGATGGTGCTCATGTCCATGAAGC
>JAPOOQ010000386.1 GCA_026713345.1 Gemmatimonadota bacterium
CAGAGCGGGGGAGAATTGGGCCCGCACCTTCTGGTTCAGGCGCCGGTGCGTGCGGACCTGGCTCTGCACCCCGACGGACCAGTGGTCCGCGAGCGCATACCCCACGAAATGGTCGGTCCCGTATGCGCGGAAGTCGTCAAGATAGACGTCGCCGTCGGGAAGGTCGATCTCCGTTCGGATCATGACCACCCAGATGCCGAAGCTGCTCTGCCAGTTCGGCGTCACCCGGGAGGCGTTGGCGTTCAGGTTCACGCGCCGGACGCGGCGGGTCTTCTCGCCGTTGATGCGCGGAGTGCCGCGGAGGCTGAAGACCCAGAAGTTCCAGGGATCGTCCACCTCCGTCCCGGAGACGACACGCTCCCCGGGATCCGCCTCCGGGCCGCCCCTTTCCACGAACTCGACCAGTTGCGCAAAACCGCTCTCGCTGGCGAAGCGCAGCAACCCGATACCGATCGTGTGCGCGATCCCGTCCAGCGTCTCGCGATCCGTGTCCGTGGACCGGGCTGTATGGACGAGCTGGTCCTCGTAGCCGGAGTCCGCCGTGCCCAGGAGGTCGATCCGGTAGACCCGGCCTCCCCCGCCCGTCTCCTCGCTGGTCATGATCAGGTGGACGTCGGCGTCCTGGCGTTGCCGCACCCAGTTCACCCAGGGGATCTCCGTGCGGAAGTAGTCCGGGTCGCAGTGGTCGCCCTCGCAATCGAGGAAGATGTTGGGACGGGCGTCCGGAGGGGGTTGCTGGGCGGGGAGAGGGGTGTGGCCGAGGCCGAGGAGAAGGAACGCCGCGGCGAGCAGTGAGTGGATAAAGTGTCGATTCGCGCGCACCTCCAGTTGGCCGGTCGGGTACTGCGCGTTGGGCAGGGGAAGCATCTTCGCCTCCTTGGGATTTCAGGTTCAAGAGCCGGGTTCGATGACACGACGACTAATCGTAACGACACGGTGTCGTGGATGTCAACCATTCCGCCCGGGTCGTTCAGGGGCCGGGTCGTTCCCCGGTTCCCTCCGGCTCGCGCGTGACCACCCGGTAGTCACCCGCATCGCAACGCGAGAGCAGCTCCTCGAGCGAAGGCGGCGCCGTCCACCGATCACTTCCGTGATGGATCACCAGCGGGAGCGGCTCCAGTAAGCCGGGGGCCGGCGGAGGTCTCATTCGCCGGTGCAGCTCGTGCAGCGTCCGGCGACTGTGGACCTCCACCCGGACGGGCATAAGCGGGTCGTTCCCGGCTGGGAAATGCAGCATGATCACGACTTGCCCGCCGGGGTCCCGGGTGCGCGCGATCCACAGCATCTCGGGAAACCGGCTGGCGAGCTCGTCGCCCACCAAGTTCGGGCCGAGCGCCTCGATCGTCGAGAAGTCGATCCTATCCGCCAGTTCGGGATCGACCGACTGGATGGACTGCTGGATCGTGATGGGGAGGCAGAAGATCTTCTTTAGCGCGGGGTGCATCTCGGTCAACTCCGGTCTCGTCGGGTGGTACCGCGCAGGGGCGGCGGGGGGCGGACCCGGAAGGTGGGCGGGAAGCGGCGGTGCGCCCATAGCAGAATGGGCCAACTTCGTGTGGCGGGCCGACCGCGAGCACCCGACTTGCCTGCGGATTCCCCTGGCCTGGCCTAGCTGGGCCAGAACAGGGGGATGAAGATGCTGGCCGTGACGAGGAGGATGAGGTTGAGCGGGCCGCCCACCTTCAGGAAGTCGGAGAAGCGATATCCGCCCGGCCCGTAGATCATGACGTTGGTCTGATAGCCGAAGGGCGTGACGAAGGAGGCCGATGCCCCGAACATGACGGCGACGAGCAGGGCGTACGGGTTCATGCCGGCCTGCGTGGCCGCGAAGATCGCGACGGGGGTCAGCATCACGGCCGTCGCCGCGTTGGACACGATGGCGGTCATGATGGCGGTCACCAGGTAGAAGGCCGCGATGAGTCCGGCCTCTCCCAGCGGGGCCGTCAGCGTCACCACCCAGCCCGCGAGCAACTCCGCCGCCCCGGTGGTCTCGAGCGCCACCCCGAGCGGAATCAGCCCGGCCAGCACGAAGATGACCAGCCACTCCACCTCCGCGTAGATCTCCTCCACGTGCACGCAGCGCGTGAAGACCATCAGGCCGACGCCGGTGAGCGCGGCCGTCATGATGTCGAGGACCCCGAGACTTGCGCTCAGCACGACGCCGGCCATGATCGCCGCGGCAACGCCCGCCCGTGGTCTGCTCCCGGCCGGCGTCTTCACTTCGGCCATGGGGACGAACCCGGGATCGTCGGCGAGGCGTTCGAGCGCGCTCGTGGTTCCGTGCACCAGGAGCAGGTCGCCGACGCGCAGCGTGAGCTCCGCCAGTCTTTCCGTCACGGTGACACCGTGCTGCTGGACTGCGAGCACCCTCGCATCGTGGCGTTGGCCGAAATTGGAGTCGCGCAGCGTGCGGCCCACGAGAATCGAGCCGGGCGCCACGAGCACCTCGACGAGCTGGCCCCGCCCGGCGGTCAGGTCGAGGTCGCGCTCGTCCCCATCTCGCGGCGTCTTGAGCCGCTGCCGGCGGGCGAGATCGAGGAGTCGCTCGGCGGATCCCTGAACGTACAGGATGTCGCCCGGGCGGATGTGCCGGTCCCCGTGCGGCGCGGTGATCTCCCGTTCATCCCGTTCGATGTCCAGCACGGTGACGTCATACCGTTCGCCCCACCCCAGGTCGGCCAGCGAGCGGCCGTTCGCGGGCGAATCCTCCGGGACGTGCAGTTCCGTGACAAAGCGGCGGACGTCGTACTTGGCCGACAGGTCGGGCGGCCGGATGCGCCGCGGCAACAGTACCCGGCCGGCGGTGAAGAGATACAGCAGACCCACGGCGAGGCAGATCAGGCCCAGCGGGGTGATCGAGAACATATTGAGCTCATCGAACCCCCGGGCCACCGCTTCGCCGTGCACGACCAGGTTGGTGGAGGTCCCCATCAGGGTGACGGTGCCCCCGAGGATCGATACGAAGGAGAGCGGCATCAGGTACCTCGAAGCCGGCTCTTCGGCCTTCTCGGCGAGCGCGATGAAGACGGGTATGAACACCATCACCACGGCGGTGGTCATGAGAAACGGCGAGAGGAACGCGCAGACGAGGCAGAGCACGAACAGGCGCGTGTACTTGCCGCCGAGGGGAGCGGTTCGCGCCCAGGCCCCGATGGCGGACACGAGACCGGTCTTGCGGAGCCCCAGCCCGAGCACGAGCATCGAGCCGACCGTCACGGTCGCGCGGCTCGACAGCCCCGATACCGCCTCGGCCGGCGTGAGGATGCCGCTGAGGAGGAGGACCACCGGAACCGCCATGGCGACCTGGTCCAGCCGCAGCCGGTCGAGGGCGAACAGGACCAGAGCCGCCAGGGTCAGGGCGAGGACGAATACGATGTCGAAGGTCATGTGGAGATGTTCGTCTTCCGGGGGTGTCGGCGCCAGTGTCGTCGGCCCGGGCCACTGGCGCGGCGCTCAACTTCCGGCCCCCGGCCTTCAGACGTCCCGTTCTGCCATTTTGGCAGTCTTTCCTGCCATTTTGGCAGTCCCATCCTGCCATTTTGGCAGAAAACCCTGCCATTTTGGCAGGTCCTAGACCCCATCGGGTCGATCCGCTAAACTTGACCAGGCAACCAACCGTCCGCGAGAGCGGGACCGGTCCGCCGGTGGCGGATCAAGACAGCGCGAGGAAGCAAACAGTGAGAATGACGCTGAAGCACGGCTTGATCGGCGCTGGCATCGTGATTCTCGGAGTCTCCTTCGCAGCACCCGCTCTTGGCCACGGGCTCGCTTCGGCCCAACAGGTCAGGGCGCTCGGCAATGGCGCGGCCGTCCGGCTTGACCCGTCCGATTCCAGCCCCGTCATCGCCAACCTGGCGGCCGGTGCGACGCTGGACTGGATCGGGGAATCGGGTACGTACCATATCGTGTCGATACCCGGCCAGCCCGGGGAGGACGACCTGATCGGATATGTCCTCTCTACGGAAGTCGAGGTCGTGGGAAACGTGTCCGCCGGAGCGCAGCCCCGAGCGACGGGGTCCGTGATCCCGGACATCTACACGCAATACGAGAGATCGAAGGCGCGTCGGTCGTCGGGCCTGAAAAGGTCGATCTGGGGAGGGTCGCTGGCCATCGTCGCCATTGCCACGACCCAGATCGTGTTCGCGGCGGCGGACGACGACGCCTATGCCGACTCGGCCTCCCATCAGGCCGCTGTTGACAGGCACTCCAGGGCGGGGACCGTCAGGAACGCCTTCACGCTGGCTGGTGCCGGCCTCCTCACCTGGGGGACCGCCGACTACTTCCTGGCAAGGCGAGACATGGGGACGATGGAAGGGGAGCTCCCCACATTGGCCGTACCGGCTCTGGAGGAGCAGTACAGGGACGCCAGCGCGAGGCGCGGGTCGGGGAAGAGGAAGTTGCTCTGGGGCACCATCATGGCAGGCGGCTCCTACGCGACGGTGAGGTGGCTGCCCTGGCTGGGCGTTCCGGACCGGGCGGACTTCGACACGGAGTGGGAGTACCGGTCGGCGGTGCACAGGCGGGACCGGACCGAAACCGCGAACAGCTGGTTCATCGGTGTGGGGAGCGTGCTCGGAGTCTGGGGCGCGGTCGATTGGGTGCTCGGGTCGAGGAAAATGTACGAGATCGAAGCGATCTCGCGCGTGACCGCGTTGCCGGCGCCGCAGAGAACCAACGTGGCCGGGGCTGGGCCGGATCTGTTCGTCAGGCGCGTCGCGGGCCGTACCGAGATCGGTCTCGTCTGGAGCCGGTGATGCGCCGCCCCGGGGCACGTCGTCGTCGTCTCTTCTATGCGGCCGGCGTCACCATGGTCGTGGCCGTCGCGGCAGTCATGGTCTTCATGGCGCGGAACTGGACCCTCACTCCCGAGCAGCGCGCCGCCGCTCAGGAAGCCCAACTCGGCCTTGGCACCGATGTGCTGGCGCTGGTGGAACTGGGACTGTCCGCTGAAGGTCACTACTCCGGAGACGCTGACGGCGTGCTGGAACCCGAAGCCCGTCAGGGACTGCGCGGATGGCAGGACGACCGGGGAATCGAGGCCACTGGATACCTGGACCGCACCACCCTGACGGAACTGCTGGCGGTGGGCCGGGAGGCGGAGAAGCAGGCGGAGGAGGCGCGCCGCAGGGACGAGCTGGAGGCCGAGGCGGAGCGGCTCGCCGAGGAACGCCGGAGCGCACGGGAAGCGCAGTTGGCGGAACAGGCCCGCCTCGCCGCCGCCCGACGTGAGGAGGAGCAGCGTCTGGCGGAGGAGGCCCGCCGGGCCGAAGAAGAGCGTCTGGCGGAAGAGGCCCGCCGGGAGATGGACCGGATCGCGGAGGAAGCCCGTCTGGCCGAGGAGGCTCGCCGGGCGGAGGAGGCGCGTCTGGCGGAAGAGGCCCGCAGGGAGATGGATCGGATCGCTCAGGAAGCCCGCCAGGCGGAGCAGGCCCGCCTGGCGGAGGAGGCCCGCCAGGCAGAGCAGGAACGCCTGGTGGAGGAGGCCCGCCGGACTGCGGCCGAGCGGGTGGCGGAACGGGATCGGCGACAGACCGAACTCCTGGACGCAGCGCGGCGACGGGCCGAAGAGCGGCTCACCGACGCCCAACTGCTGCTCGCCGCAAGAAGCGATCTGGCCGGGACCACCGGCGACCTGAACTGGCGCCTCGCCCTGAACCCGCGGTCCTGGACGGGTGTGCGGTCACGCGGCGATGACGTCGTGGGGCTCGATCTCAACGGGCGGAATCTGGGGGGCGTGATTCCCACGCGCCTCGCGCGCCTGACTGAACTGGAGCTCCTCAACCTGGGTGGAAACCGGCTGTCCGGCGCGATTCCGGCCGAGTTGGGCTCGCTGCGCAAACTCAAGGCGCTGTTCCTCGAAGACAACCAGCTGTCGGGCCGGATACCGGTCGAGCTGGGTGCGATGTCGAGCCTCGAGGACCTGCACCTGTACAATAACCCGCTGACCGGGGTCATCCCGCCCGAACTCGGGGACCTGGCGAGTCTCAAGCGGTTGCGCCTGTCCCGAACGCAGATCGCGGGCCGGATCCCGCCCGAGCTGGGCAGACTGCGGCACCTCGAACTCCTGGCCCTCAGCGGCAACCAGCTATCCGGCCAGATACCTGCCGAACTGGCCAATCTGACCAACCTGAAGCGGTTGACCCTCCGCGACAATCGCCTGTCGGGATGCATACCAAAGCCGCTGATGCGCTTCGAGTCCGGCATCAATCCGCAGCTGGGAGGGGTTCGCCTTCCCGAGTGCGGGCAGCCATGAGCGATAACGCGGGCGCGCCTTCGGAGTGGGCGCACACCTCGCCGCGGCCCGCGGAGAGGGAAGAAAAGGTACCGTTCCGGGCTGTGACCCTGTTCGCCTCCCTGCTGGTCGGCCTCGTCCTCGTGGGGGCTCTGTCGTACGTGTTCCCGGCCGGCGACGACAGGATGGCCGCCGAACTGCTGGTCGACAGGAACACCCGGATCTTCCCCTACCCGTTCACCATACAGAACGTGATGTGGCTGGCCTTCTGCGCGGCAGCCGGAGAGCTGGTGGTGCGCCATTTCACCGGCCGCCGGGAAGGCGAGCAGATTCACCTCGGGCTGCTGCCCGAGGACGACCGGACCATTCTGCGAAAACGCGACCTGGCCCCGATCTACCATCGGGTGGTCGAATCCGACCCGGAGAGGCGGTACCTGCTGCAACGCCTGCTGACCGGCGCGCTTCTGCAGTTCCGCAACAGTGGGTCGGTGGACCAGGTCAACTCGATGACCAACGTGTCGCTCGAACTCTACCAGCATGAAATCGAGTTGCGGTACAACATGCTGCGCTACGTCATCTGGCTGATACCGACGCTCGGCTTCATCGGAACCGTACTGGGCATTGCGTTCGCGATGCGCTCCGCCGGGGTCATGTTCGCGGGCGCCAGCATCATGGATGGAACGATCGGACCCGAGATGATGGAGCAGTTGACGGGAGACCTAGGGGTTGCGTTCTACACGACCCTGCTCGCCCTCCTGCAATCGGCGGTGCTGATGTTCGCGATGCACATCATGCAGGGGAAGGAGGAGGGTGCCCTGAACACGATCGGCCAGTACTGCCTCGGCAATCTGTCGAACCGGCTGCACGAGGAACGGGTTCCGGCAAGCGGTAGCGGGGCCGCGCCGACCGCCGGAGGCAGACAGGGCGGGTCAGAACAGGGCCGATCAGAACAGGGACAGAAGCAGGTTGACGGTCAGTGAGCCTCCCACGTCCCGCACGTACTGGCCACCGCCGGCCTCGGCGACACTTCGAAGAAACTCCTCCGTGGCGGGTTGGTTCCCGCTCCCCGTCCTGACGTAGACCGTGGAGACGCGATGCCCTTCGGATCGTCCGATGCCGGTCGCGACCAGTATGGATCGATCGGTCTCCTCGCTGTACGCCGGGTTGTCGGTCACGAGGACGATGACCCTTCGCTCGGATCGTGGCCGCCAGGTCATGCGGGAGGCCGCCGCAAGCGCGTCGTAGAAGGCCTCGGGCTGGTCTGGGTTGCTACCGTTTCCGGTTCCCATCCCCACCGAAAGGCCGTTCACGAACGTGCGGAACGCATCGCGGTTCGCGGTCGGACCGGAGAGCTCCCGCAACGGGAACAGGAACAGCGGGCTCTCCCATCGGCGATCTCCGAACGCCACCACCCCGATGCCGAAGCTGGGCGAGATCCGGTTCAGCAGGACGGCGAGCTGCTCGACCTCTGCCTTGAGGTTGGCGACCTGCCCGCTCATGCTGTTGGTGATGTCCAGCGCGATGATGATGTCGAGGTGCGGGAACCGGAAGTGCGGGGCGTTCACCTGGATTGGCGCGGGTGCGGGCTCCGGGCATATGACCGGGGCAGGCACCGGAGGACAGATCGGGCACACCACGGGGTCGGGCACGGCGACTTCGGGACAGATTGTTACCGGCACGGGTTCCGGAACCGGGCAGGCGGGACACACCGGGCAGTCGATCGGCTTCGTAACGGCGGCAACGACCGGGCATGTGGGACACACCGGGCAAACGATCGAGTCGGGCGCTGGAATCGCCATGATGATCGGAGCGGGCGGGGCCGGGATGTCCGGCACCGCCTTCCCGATCATCGGGAAGATGACGACCGCTATCAGGATGAAGGCGCCGAGGGCCGACGCGAACAGGTCCAGCGCCGCGATTCCGAACGGGCTCGGTGCGCTGTTCCTCTTCCTCATGGCTTGCGGTCCGCTCCGTGTGTGGGGTCGCGGGTCCGGCGTCCGGCTCCCGCTGCCCGGTCCAGTGCCGTGCAGGCCAGCCAACCAGCCAGCCGGAGCCTGGAACAAATGTTGTCAAGGCGGGCCGGGCTCGCAACAGAATCGATATAGTTTATTTGGCCGGACGAGTACCCATTCTGGAACGGAAGACCAGGACCTGATGAGCCCACGGATCGTGCAGGCTGCGGCGGCGCGCTGGTGCACAGCGCTGTCCAGCGCCTTGGCCCTTGCCCCGGCGGTATGCTCCAGTACCGAGGCCGAGCCGGGCAACCTCACCCTTCTTCCCGCCGAACGTATCGCATCAGTCGAGGTTCCCCTCAGCGTGAGTGTCTCGGTCGCGCTGGTTGACAGCTCCACAGCTTGCGTGGTCGACTCTTACGAAGTCCAGGTCGTTTGTGTGCGGAGTGACGGGTCGACTGTTGGGGCGTTCGGACGGGAGGGAGAGGGCCCCGGGGAATTCGAAGGAGCGCTAAGGGTAGTCCGCGGACCTCGCGGAACGTTGGGAGTGTCTGACGGAGACCGCGTGACCGTCTTCGAGCCGAGTGGGACAATCCTGTCCAGTGTCCAGGTTCCGTTCCAGTTCCGGCCCATGGCGCCCTTCGGGCAGACCATCGTTGGGGCCTACGATATGTCCGGCAGCGCAACCTACACGATGCCCGTCGCAGAAGTCGACTTGGGAACTGGTGACTTCGTTCAACAACGTTCGCTGCCCCACCCCAGCGAGTTGGGGATGCCCATGGAGTGCGAACGGGGATACACCACGGGCGCTCTGGGGCCCGCCGGCCGCATGGCGTTCGGCACGTGCCAGAGTGCCCTGGTTCTGTGGGACGGCGACGACGTCGTCACGTTCAGGGATCCTACCTATGCATCCGAATTGCCCACCGAGACCGACGTGGAGACGCATCGAGAGAGGTGGCGTCTCGCTTTCGGGGTACCCCCTTCGGAGTCCCAGATGCTCGCATACGCCGAAACCCCCAAGTGGGTTACGATTCCGGGCCGTCCGCTGATCTACGACGACTGGGGCCGGCTCTGGGTGGCAATCCAGCGTGACAGAAACGCGTCTTCGCATTTCAGCATCTTCTCCGACACCACTTATGTAGGCAGCGTACAGGTCCGGGACCGGGTGGAGGGCTACGACCTGCTGGGCTCTACGCTGGCCGTACTGGTGGAGCGGCTCCCGGATGATCCGGCCGGGATCCCCGGCCGGGGTGTCGACTGGTACCGGTTCGAGCCTCCGGGTCGCAATTAGCCGGCTTGAGGAGTGGCGACGCGGGCGATGGAG